>NZ_JASJOR010000022.1:0-144020 GCF_030068545.1 Xanthocytophaga flava
AGTTTCAAAGTCTTATTAATTCGGTTTGAGAAGAAGGCGCCTAACTGGACTGCATTTCTCTATATGGCTTTCTCTATTCGTTTTTTACGTAAAATCCAACCTCTTAATAAATACTAAACAACTTCATTGTATAGAAAAGTAAAAAATGACAGACGACTAAATCTGAAATATATTCTTATCTCTCAGTATCTTGCTTCCCTCCTAACCACCTTTACCTAGTATAATGATCTCACTAAAACGAACAACGGTTACAGATCCGGCCTTTATGGAATTGGTCAGCATGCTCGACAAAGACCTGTGGGCACGTTATCCTGATAAACAAGGTATATTTGCCCCTAGCAATAAACTGGATGAACGAGTACAGGTAGTAGTAGCCTTTTCAGAAGGACAGCCTGTAGCCTGTGGAGGCTTCCGTCCTACTTCGTCTTCTACTGAAATAGAGGTTAAGCGGATGTTTGTTCATCCGGCCTTTAGAGGAAAAGGTATCAGCCGAATGATTTTGCAGGAACTGGAACGTTGGGCATCAGAACAGCACTATACTTCAGCCATACTGGAAACTGGAATCAAGCAACCTGAAGCCATCCGTCTATACGAGACTTCTGGTTTTACCCGCATTCCTAATTATGGTCCGTATCAGGATATAGAGGAAAGTGTATGTATGCGCAAGCTATTTGCAAGCTGATATAGATACAAAAAACCTGACAGGATATCTTTACTATAAAAGTAAAGCGTTTGAACATAAGGTGTTCAAACGCTTTACCCAACAGGAATTAAACAGAAGATTATAGTAAATACTAATTGGCAGGGACAAAATTAACCTGTAACATATAATAAGACCGAACAATATTTTCATGCTGACGTGCAGGTTTCCAATTGGAAGTAGTTTTAATGACCCGTACAGCCTCTTCATCACAGCCATGGCCTAGTCCTTTTATAATCTGTACATCAGAAACACTTCCATCCTTCTCAATCAAAACCTTGGTATATACTTTTCCGGCAATGTTATCCTTTTTCGCCTCTTTAGGATAGTGAATATTGGCAGTGAGAAACTGATTTAGTGCAGTAACACCACCAGGAAACTGTGCAGAAGCCTCTACCACAGTATAAATCCGGTTTTCATCCATCTGAGGAACTTCTTCAGCCGCTGGCTGTGTAGTTGTAGCTGCCTCCAGTTGCTGAGTAACCATTTCCAATGCCTGTTCATCTGTCATCTGTTCGGCAACATATTCTTTTTTATCCGGAACAGATGAATTGGCCAGAGCTACTGTCTGGTTTGATGCCAATGTTTTAGTAGCTGTAGAGCTTTTCTTCTTCTGAGCAAATACTACATTTCCAGAGAAGATCAGTACAATTACGAGTGAAGAGAGAAATATAGACTTTTTCATGATTGAATACGTTAAGGGGATGAGTTATATCTTTCTTTTGTTAATTTCAAGAAGTTATTTTTGATACTGACTGCACGCACATAGAAACAACTTTTCAAGAAACAATTTTGCTAGCATTTACATACCTAGATACACTGTAGTGGAAACAGGTAATAGTCAGCATTCCTGTAGGAACCATACTGAATGTAAGGATTGATTTATCTCTATTTGATTAACAGAAGTTGCCTCTAACCACCACTATGCATTCAGCACCCCAAATTGCCAAAGGTCTTCGACGAAATATTTCCTAAATACAAGAGCTAGGCTTAAAAAAAGCGCTATCTATTGGATTATTTATAAGTACAACAGGACATATCCCTTGTGGCAGAGAAAATACACAGATTGAGCAGATAGAAAATAAAAATTATACACTAGTAACACTAACCACGTAAAAAATTCATCACACTCACTTATAAACACACCAACAAAAGTGCTGATTATCTGACAAATACAGCAACAACATAAAAATTTATATCAACCACACGCCTCATCAAACAAAGTGCGTATCACCTCCATTTATAGTTTGTATTCATGGTGATTCGTATAGACGCCCTTCACCCCCGACAGATATCATACCCATGTTAGTTTTGCAAGTAATTTTACTTATTACTACCATTTAAAGAAGGCTAAATTATTTTCCCTTCAGACTTACAAGTGACGTAATTCAGCATCTTACCTTATAGGACGACCATTATAATAGCTTCTATACTTGTCTCTTGCATCCACAGCTTCACTATCTACCAGATGAAATGTTTTAGAATCTGCTTCTAGTATTGGCTGTAAGCCCCAAAACACATGTTTAGCATCCACAAAATAGCAATCACCACAATTCCAGCAGCCTCTCTTGGGGTTCATTACACGAATAGTAGCAGGGTCTGCACCAGGCAGCGTATCCATATTGCCTGGTGGGCCTCCATAAAAGACATGTGCTTTATCTTTACCACCTGCTATTGAGTCAAAAGGAACAAACGTTCCAGGATCAGCTACTTTCACTTCTACAGGATAATGTCCTCCATCATTGCTCCACCACATATACACTTTTCCTTTTGTGGTAAAGTATCCTTTATCTAACTCTCTGTAATCAGCTATGTTCAAAAAATCAGTAATGTCTTTCAGATATTCCACGTAGTGATCTCTTTTATACCTATGTGGATATAGAGTCCGCAGATACACCTTACCATCGTTAGCCTGGTAAATCTGGTTGCCTATCATCTTCAGATCAGTAGTATCATCAATAGGATTGACGAAAGTATCCGGATTTCGATCTGTCTGAATCCAGTTTTCTATACTATTCCTTAAAGAAGAACGCTTTGATTTTTTACAGGATAATAACAGGAGTATAATGATAAGAAGTATAGCAGGAATAACATATAAAAGTCTCATACAATAAATGGAGGGTTCACAACCAAAATGTATTTCTATTGAAAACTGTAGGTAAGATGGGTAATTTTCCTCTCTAAGGCAAAATACAGGATAAAGTAATCAGGCCATTGCAATCCATTCTATAATGGCAGACCCTCAGTGATAGTAGATGGTAAACCGAGAGATGGGAACATTGCTTCGATTCAGACTCACCTCATACTTCTTTTGCACTAATTGTATGATAGCCAAGCATAATATCCTTTATGATGAACTAGTAACAATAGCTTCTGATCAACATACCAGAATACTACATCCAATGGCTGAAATAGGCTCATTCTATATGTTTCCGGATAGTAGTCATGTATGAATGTGTGAAGATAACTACTCCCCATTACAGCAAATTTCTTTTCTTTAATAAATTCATCTGTAATGACAATCTGCTTACCATCCTCACCACAGAGCTCTCCAAACAGTTTTGCATGAAGCTTCTCTGTCTCTTCTTTAAAAGCCAGTAGTTCCGGAAGTTCTTTATAGGCTAAAGGAAGATTATACAACTCCGCTATCTTCTCAAAGGTGGCAGGTGTGATATCGTATTTATTCAGTCTGTCCAGAGGATACCTGGGAAAAGTTTCGTGTAGTAGTACACGTAAGTCCGGATAGCTTATAAACTCCATTATTCGGGAGACTTTGTTTTCATTTAACAAGTAGCCTCTCTTATACCAAGAAGAAGATAGTTGTATATATACTTAATTGTATTCAGAATAGGGAGGTGGGGTATCTAATATTTTTGTATCAATCTTCTTCCAGGTCATGAAAAGCTGGAAAACTACAATTAAAGCAGCCAGAAAGTAGAGACGAGCATAAAACATTCCTTCAGTGTCCAACCACTCCACATATGCTTCTTGCTTTTTTGGATCACTATACTGGAAAAAACCCAAAGCCTTACACAACTTTATAATTGTAAATAAAAGTATAAAAGAAAAGACCCATGCACTTATGATCAAATACCATTGATTAAATATTGCACCTTCGTACATTCCCTCTAGAGCCCATCTTTTCATAGTATACTATATAATTGTGAGTTTTAAAACATATAATACCTATACAATTCTGATGATAAGCATATCCCAAACCCGTGGTTAGCAAATAAATTACCACTTATATATGCCCTGTACAGGCGAATACAAATGATATTCAGCTTTTTTGAATAGAAAACAAATTTAAACCATTTTACATGGTTATTAGCAGTAACTAAACTTTTTTGTTTGTATGGCAACCTGCTCAATATCTTATACCAAAAATGGTTGAGGCATCTTGATGACATCCTGAATTTGTCTGCAGTGCAGGCTAGCTTCCAGGGTAATTTTTCTGGATCAGAATTATAGATAGTAGTTTTTTCCAGCTATGATTTTGATCTATTATGAGTTCTAGTAACCTGTAGTGGGTAAGGTAAGAAAGGTCGGATGGAAGGTAAATAAAGAGTAACGGAGGACAGGCATACAAAACAAAAATTCCCAGAAGGAAACCTTCGGGGAATTTCAGTAACAAACCACTTACAACCTAAATTTTATTTTTATATCTAAACCAGACGTGTGTCTGAGGATATGTCTGCTTGACTAACAATACAAAGGTACTACAATCACGCCATTTGTAAAGTCATAATACACTCATTATTATACATGTATGCTTTCTCAGAAGATTTTCAGAGAAAAGGCTACTATCTACCCGCATCAAATGATACTTTTCTCTTTCGCTTTAGCTATACCGCTCACTAAACCGATCATATATATAGTCAAAGATTTCTTTAAAATACGCAGGAGCAATACTCAAAAATCGGTCTAGCAATGAGCTTTCTGGCACTGTTTCAGCCGAATCCAGATTAAAAACAGCTTTAAAACCTGAGTAGTTGAAGGTATCTTCCAAGCTTCTTTGACTTAGCCTGTCATTGTCTAAGATAGAATACAGCAAAAGATAAAACATTTTCTTGGCATGCAAAACTTTGGCATAATGATCCACTTTGGTAGTGATGGAAAGATGAGATAATAACGCTTCGGGGATAAAGCTTAATACCTCACTGACCGATACCTTGTGGGCTTTAAAGGGTGACATACAGATACAAAATAGGATGTGTTCTTCTCTACGAATGTGTTCTTCTGTGTTCTATTATAAGCTACTATCATCAGAATATTGCACTGATAGGAGCCAAAGTCTCATTCGGTTCGATCGATGGATAAACACAATTTACCTCTAGGTAAAAACAAGGTCAACAAAAGGCATACTTGTTGATAATCAAATACATATTCTTAAAAAAAAGCCTGTATTCTTCGTTGGGCAGAATCAACTTTTGACTTGGATTCCATATGAAGATCAACTTCCCGGAACTGTACTTTTCGACTCTCAATCCAGCCTAAGACAAACGAAGAAATAAATATTTTACAGGCTAAATTCTTTGCTAACGGAACGGTATCCAAAATTTCAATAACTTGCTCTCCGATGATTGTTTTCATCCTCAAAGGTTGGTTTGGTGGCTTGGTCGCTCCAAATTTCAACCTTTTTGTTTTTTAGGTAGAGTAAATTACAGATTAATTACCTACCCTAAATTTAGTAATAATCATCCTCCCAATTTTTGGTTGAACTTCTAAGAAAACATACATAGTTGGTAAGATATTGGTATACAGCTAATACCTTCCATTCATAGCATTTGAACAGAGTTACGGCGATTTGGAGTATTTTCAACATCATTTGTAATGCGTATAAAAACTTTCTTTTATGCAATAATTATTATAACCAGCCGATTGAAACCTCTCTTTTCACATACTTTATTACGTTTACCGCTCTATAGTCTCATTTAAAGGTATTCACTTTCTGCATTTATAGATAATATATGAGCAATATGGATAGTGGTAAGATTCTTCTCTCTCTAGTTTTTGTATGCCTGCGTTTCGTATCTGCTCTGGCTCAGGAAGGCAATACAACAATAGCCATTGTAAAGTTTTCAAATACAGGGGCATCAACCGAACGAGCCAATCAACGAATTATTAACTACCAGACCTATGTCTCAATGACGTTTCTAAAAGATAAGCGGTTTACTGTTCTGGAAAGAGACAACCTGAGCGTTATTGACAAGGAAAGAGAATTGCAAAAAACAGAGAATTTCATTGATGGAAAAATTATTCAACAAGGCATTAGTATTGGAGCTAACTATATTATTACAGGAAGTGGAGATCCTTCTCAACGCCTGGTGACGGTAAAACTGTATGATGTTGTGGCTGGTAATCTGCTTGGAACAGATATTATAAACTTTGAGGATGAAGTGCTTCTTGACAATGGAGTTCTTTCTCATAGTGATCTCAATGACATAATGGTAAAGATTGTTAACAAACAGTTTTTATATAAATATTTTCCCCTGCCATCCATTAAAGTTGTCCGCATTCTTGAAGAAGGCAAAAAAGGTGCAGAGAAACTTCTGATTGCAGCAGGTAGTAAAGATGGAATTACCAGAAAGAAGCAATTTCTGATAAAAGAAAAAGTATATGAAGAAGTAGATGGAAAGCAAATAGAAAGGGATATTGTGCTCGGAAAAGTAAAGATATCAGAGGTTGAAAACGAGTTTTTTTCTGTAGCATCTCTTGAGGATGGAACCAAGCTTATTACTGAAAAAATAAAAAAAGGGACAAAATTATTCTGTATACCAATTGATTAAAATGATAATTAAATATTGCCTTCTATTTATGAGTTATTTGTTTGCTCAGTTTACATATGGTCAAACAATAGAAAAAGTACAACTAGGACTGCTACCTTATAGTTTTGATACTAAAAAAGTACCTGCTGATCTTGTGGAGTTGACTAATACAAAGATTGTTCAGGCTTTGCAAAACAATATTCGTTTTAATTATGCAGAACGACAGGGAAAAAATCCTGAAAATGCAGGTTATCTCCCTGCTAATTACATGATGTCCATTAATTTTCTATCCTATCGCACGACTTCTGCTCGTAAAGTTATCAATCCCACAAGTTCAATAGATCGTGGACGTGATTATATTGAATCTAAAGGAATTATGATGATTACTCTAACAGTATATGACGCAGAAACCAGCGAAATACGTGTTCGGGACATGCTTAGTTGTATGGTAGGGAATGAACAGGATCTGGAAAGAGGACGCACCATGGATGAAGCTATAACTCTCGGCATGCAAATGGTACAAAAGAACATTCAGGACAAAATAGCATCTACCATTATTAATTACCTTGGAGGTGTTTTTCCATTGCAGATACCTGTACAAAATATCATTGAACAGTCAGAAAATGGAATTTCCAGGGTAAATATAGCCTATGGAAAAGAGCTCAGTTTTAAAGAAAACACTAACTGTTATATATACACAATCCGAAAATTAACACAGGCAGGAAAATCAATAACTCGGTATATTACCTTGGCCAATGGGATTGTAGCAAAAAATACCACCTCTAATACTACTGAGCTGAAAATATGGACAGGTAAAAAAGCTTTGAAAAAAGCTTACGAAGCAAAGGAACCACTGTTTGCTTCAACTTATACCAAGGGTTTAAACAACACAGCACAGCAAGAATATTCTATTGCAATGATGCCCTTTCAACGTAAAGAAGGAATCTCAGCAGAAGATAGTCAAATGCTGGAAACAATGACATTAAACAGTGTTATGACACACGGACGTTTCAGATTATTGGAAAGAAATAATCTGGAAGTACTAAAACAGGATAAAGAAGCTCAAAAAGCAGAACTTTCTCAAAGTGCTGTAATTGCACAAGGAAAAAATATAGGTGCAGACTTTCTGCTAGTCGGTGAAGCATTTGAATGTAGGGCTTTTTCACACAAACAAGAGAGTTCCCTGCAGGCTCCAACAGGTGTATATGCCAATGTAAGAGCCAATATGCAACTTATCAATGTAGCTACAGGACAAATAATATCGTCTGAAACATTTTCAATTACTCAGGGTAATGCTGTAACTTCTAAATCAAGAGGTACTCCTGAAAATGCCATAGCTGATGCGCTCTATAGCTTACAAATTCAGATGAACAGGTGGTTGTTTCAAAATTTTCCTGCAAAATTTCAGATCCTTGAAATTACGGATTCCAGTAAACAAAAAGCCAAACAGGTTGTCATTAATGGAGGCAGTGGAAGTGGATTACATCTGCCTGTTACATTTTCCACTCTCAATGCACTGGCAGGGACTCCACTTGAAGTATTTGAAATTTCACAGGAACAGGTAGATGGTAAAATACTGGAAAGAACAACTAAAATTGGAGAGATTATACTCAAAAAAGTGGAAAGCGATGTGATTTCTATCTGCAAGGTACGTAGTGGTGAAGAAGTTATATATCAAAATATGCAAACAGGCAAGCCAATGGAAGTTCGGATCAAACGTAAGCTACTGGATTAGAAAAGATGAATTGGAGAAACAAATATATACTCGCGATAGGTTTATACTGGAGCTTTCTTATAACAATACTCGGACAAACTCCTTTTTCTGCTGAAGTTACCTATGCAGGTGAGTCTGAACCAGGTACGGTGGTACTGAATGTAACAAGCTATGGACGGGGAAAAGCGGCCTTACAGAAAGCAGAAAAAATGGCATTTGAAACGATATTATTCAGAGGTGTGCCAGGTTCATCACAGACTCAACCATTAGTACAAAATGAGACTCAGGCAAGACAGGAACATGCGAGGTACTTTGAGGATCTTCTGACAAATGAACATTACCGATCTTTTTTGATGCAGGCAGAACCAATTGCCAGAGCGAGTCACAAGGCTGGGCAAAAACGCATGTCTGTGAAAATTAAAATTAATATTGTAGCACTCCGCCAGCATATGGAACAACAAGGTGTGATTCAGAAATTCGGTTTCTGACCTTTTTCCCAAATACAAACAGATCTCAATTATACAATGTTTGATGTATTACATGATATCTTCCTTGTTTCAACACAGTAATCTATCACATAATAAAATGTATACAATAACAGTCTTCCCTAACCAAAAGACCACTAAAATAAATTGTACGAAAGGTATTAAGAATAGAGTTAAAAGCTACATCTCCTTAACATGTATTGCTCTATTCTTCTGTTTTCCATTGTCTGCCCAAACAAACCAGAATATATCTTCGGATGCAGTAACTATACAACCAACCATCATGGTCATACCTTTTGTAAAGGAGCATCAGGATATACGTACTGTATTGGAAGCAGATCCTAACAAACGTATTGCAATTACCCGGGTAAAGGAAGGTTTTGATACACGCGGTTTTTCTACTATAGACTTTAGAGCCAAGCTTAAACAAACCCAAACAGACAAAGCATTTGAAATAGAAAATCAGACGACTTTAAAGCAACAACTGATTGAACTTTCGGGAGCAGATTTTTATGTTGAAACAGATGTCAATGTAAATTACAACTCAACGGGTAATTCTGTCACTGTTATACTCAACGGATACGATGCTTTTTCAGGACAATCACTGGCAAATAAAGTAAGCACATCTCCTAAATTTTATACTAATGATATAGCCAAGCTTACAGATAAGGCTGTAAATGCATGTATTGACGACTTTCTGAATGTAATGAATCAGAAATTTTCAGGTATAATCGCCAATGGACGTACACTATCTTTAAGTATTACATTTACCACAACCTCCAAATGGAACATGGACAGTGAGATAGGCTCAGATCATGCCTTGTTGTCAGATGTCGTTGAAACATGGCTGGAAAAGAATGCCTATAAAAAATATTACCATATTCAAGGGATTACAGCCTCCAAAATGATTATTGATGATGTACGGGTTCCTCTAAAAGAAGAATTTACAAACAACAACTATCGCCCAAGCCGATTTTTGGCAAATTTTAGAACATACCTTAAATCCCTTGGCATAGAAACCACAAGAGATATTCTTGGCAGTAAGCTTTTTGTCACTATACAGTAAGGCTACTACTACCTAGTTATTTCGCCGAATAGTATATCCTACTAACATAGAATACCTATATAACATCCACTTCGTCAGCAAAAGTATATCTATACTGAATACAATTTTAATGTTTATCTCCATTATGAAGAAAATAGCTGGCATAGCACTGTTTTTTATGTGCCATCTTTTATGTGCACAAACCAATGGAAACAGTACGGTTTCTCTTCGCCCTTTTCTTCCAGCACCAGACAGTCTTCTTTCACAAAATTCTATTAATGTACTGGATGCAAAACTTTCAACACTTCTGACCAACGCAAACCTGACAATAAGCAATGCTGCCGCATTTATCATAGTACCTAAGGTAAATATAAACGATCAGCAAACAGTAGATGGTATGCAAAAACTAACTACTGTGAAGTTAGACCTAGTACTATATGTTAAAAACCGTATTTATCAGAACACATTTGCTACCTATACCCAAGCTCTAGCAGGGAGTGGTAAATCATCAGCAGATGCCATACAAAATGCTTTGTCACATTTTAATCCGAAACACATTTCGCCAATACAATTTGTCAACGAAACCATACGAAAAATAGAAAACCATTATAGTGAACAATGTACACAACTCATTGCCCTAACCAAAAAGAAAATACAGATACAGGATTTCGAATCTGCCCTAACTGTCTTGTATGCAATACCAGAAGGAAATACCTGTCAGCAAAAAGTAAATATACTATTGGCAGAGACCTATCAGAACTACCAACAAAAAAATTGTCAGACAAACCTTTTAAAAGCCCAAAATGCATTTTTAGTTAAAGATTACCAAACGGCTGTCTCTTATCTCAATCTGATAGATAGCCAGATTGGTATGTGTGAGCAGAAATACAATCAACTTATAGCAAAACTTGAAAAAGAGACTAGTGAGGTACAACGCAAAACGTGGGAACTGCGCATGAAACAACAGAATGGAGAAACCCTTTCCACAAAGTATCAGCTTGATATCCTGAAATCAATAGTGACCAATTATTATAAAAACCAAAATACCCATTACATATTTATTACCCCATAAAATACTCATTTGTATGAAAAAAAGTTTACTCTTTGTTTTTCTATTGTTAAGTGTCAGCAGTTATGCGCAAAAAGTAAAATTTACGGATATACCTGTTCGTAGCCTTATATACCCGGTTACTCCATTACCCGAAAATTTTAAAACCTACTCTGTGAAACTAGATGCCAGTGACAA
The DNA here is from genome assembly GCF_030068545.1 of Xanthocytophaga flava. Taxonomy (NCBI): domain Bacteria; kingdom Pseudomonadati; phylum Bacteroidota; class Cytophagia; order Cytophagales; family Rhodocytophagaceae; genus Xanthocytophaga; species Xanthocytophaga flava. The sequence continues at coordinate 10,959 of NZ_JASJOR010000022.1, forward strand.
CTGGTTAAAACCTCTAAGTTTAACCAGGGAAGAACTCAAAAGTAAAATCAAATTTGATAGTTTTCAGCCGGTAGAAGGACAAGCTGACCTTACCATTAATGCAAAAATAACAAAGACAGACTCAGAATCACAGCCTGTTATAGTTACTATCAACCTTTCTTATGAAGTCCTTGATAATCAAGGAAGGACTTTAAAGAAAGATAATATCCAGAAATCCTCTACGCAAGGAGCAAGCTATCCAAATACCATTGTCACTCCTAAGGGAGCGGTATATAACGCTATCGATGAAATGGTATACTCTATCCATGAATCATATGATTATGCTGTCAATGAGGGTACCTTTTTCTTTGCCCATCTTAAGAAAGATGATGAAGCAACCTATGATTATATAGGGTTTGAAAAAGCTTTTGCCGATGTCAAAAATACAGCAACTGATTATATATGGAAGCCTAATGATCAGGCCTTTAAAGCAAGTATCCAACCTGCATTAAATTATTGGGACACACAAAAAGACAAACTAGACCCAACTAAAAAAGAACAGAAAAATCTATACTTTGTTTGTACTTATAATCTAGCTTTGATAAACACATTGATTTACAATATTGCCGATGCAGAGAAATATGCAGCATTAATGGATAAGTCAGACGTAAAAGATTTATGGGGAAACCAGTTGAAGAAGGAAATAGAAAAACGTAAGCGCTGGAAAACAGAGCATGATACATTCAAAGAAAATCTGGCAAGTGGCAAAACAAGTATATACCGTTCCTCTGCAACCGCACCTGTAGACAAGCAAAAAGCAACGGTTAACAATCTATTGGGAATATCAAATACTAATCCAGGTCAGGATGCACTAAATCAGCAGGCTATTCAAAAAGGTTTTGTTGTAACAGCAAAAGGCGATACATTACATGGTGAAATTCTGGATATTGATGTAAATATTCAAAAAAGGCAAATTGAATTTATTCCAACTGGAAAGCCAAAGCAAATATTTAAACCTACTGACCTACAAGCATTCTCCGCTGCAGGTGCTTCGTATGAAATTATTGCAACAGCTATCTGCAGAAGATATTACAAATCTCCAGATATTGAATTAGTATATCTTACTGTAAATAAAGCCTGGTTATTTTTATTTAACAAAAGCAATACTATTGGAGAGTATCCAAGTGTTGACTTGGGAGATGCTGCCGCCTATATGGTTAATTATAAGAAGAAAATGGTAGAAATCTTCAAATCCTGCCCAGATGTAACTAAAAAGATTAATAGTGGAACATATAATATTAAATCCAATAAAGCAGACGATTTAATGAAAATCGTACAAGACTATGAGACAAGTTGTGGCTCTCAGAACTTTGAAAAGTATAACAAAAAAATCTCGGCAGAATATATGGCAAGCTTCTATCAGCCATAATCCAGAGAAAACAGCCTATTAGTATTATACACCTGCTTTAAAAGCAAGCGGGTGTATAATATATTATAAGTTCCCCTGACTACCTCAAATTGATTAGTTAGATGCCAAAAGTTCACTTTATATTATCATAATCCTTTTCCACAAAATATTTCTACTTAAACAAGTTCCATCTTCAAAACACATCCCATTGCAGAGGATGAATGATCTTCTCAAAAGGTTGCTGAGTTTCCAGATTCAGGCCTGACCAGATGCGCTTATGGCGAAAAATGGAAGAAGCATACAAACTGTCAGCCGTTTCAAAGCGGTCACTAAGAAAGAGACGGCTTGTGTTTTTATCTACAATATAATATTCCTCATAATCTACCAGATCAGTAAGGGTGATATAGGCAGTAAAAACAAACAGTCCATCTTGCTGGAATCGAAAGGTAAAATCATGGCTGGTAGTAGAATGTATTACTTTCTTTCGGATCAATTTCCGAAAATCATGAATCAGCAGGCAATCTGTCACCTCGTTCCAGATAGGGAGTTTTAATTTAATCCATGAAAGATATCCGTTTGCAAGCTTGTAATTTCGTAAAAGCAGGACGTTCTCTCTGGAATAGCCTTCTGGAATGACGCGGGCCTGAGCTAGTAGTACAAGGACAGGTTGCAAGCTGTCACGCTGCCTGTCTTCGGTGCGTAGGGTAGTTTTCTGCTGTAAAAAATACTTTTCCTGATCCGTTTCATACAATATCTTCGTACTATCTGTATGTACCTTGCCAATACTTAGTATCAGAATACCGGCAAGACTCAAAATAATCAGAGTGCCTTGCATAGATCAACACGAGTTAATTTGCTGTGACTATATATCTTACTAAAGATATACTAAAAACATAGTGTAGTACTATCTGTTACTAACTATTTTTTTGATTTTAAGTAACTCTGTTGAAATAAACTATATGAAGCAAAACAAAAAAATAGGCAATTTTGCATGACAGACGAATGAATGACCTCTTGTTCACTGTATACAAAACTTACTACCATCAAACCACCCTATGACACATATACTTGATAACCCCATTTGGAATGCATTAACGACTCACAACCACAACATCTCTACAGGAAATGACAACGTCCGATACTTTGACCGGGAAATTGCAGCCTTTGCCGGACTGAAGAACAATAGAGAGACAGATCTTGACGAACTTTATAGTTTGGTTTCCTCTCCGATTCACTTTATCCTATTTACACCTGGCGAGATCTCTATTCCGGCAGGCTGGAAAATACTGGTCAAAAGAGACCTGCTGCAGATGGTATGTGAGAAACCTACTATCAGTCAGCTAGCAGATGGTCCGGAACTAGTCCCTCTGCAAACCAAAGATGTACCCGCTATGCTGGAGATAACATCCAAAACCAATCCGGGGCCATTTTTTGCGCGTACTATTGAGTTTGGAGGCTATCATGGCATTTTTGACGGAGACCAACTGGTAGCCATGACAGGTCGGCGTATGCAACCAGGGCCTTATGTAGAAGTAAGTGCAGTATGTACAGATGCTGGCTACACTGGCAGAGGGTATGCGGCCCACCTGGTTAATCATCAGTTACGGAGTATCCTCGCTGAATCCCGTATCCCATTTCTGCATTTGTTCGCAGATAATATCGGTGCCTATAAGGTATATAAGAAACTGGGATTTGAAACCCGCCGGGAGATGATGGTATATGTAATTGAGAAGCAGGAGAAGTGAAAAACACCTGCTTTTATCATTACTTCCTACAAAATAGTTTGAGTTAACGAATAACTTTACCTCTATGCGACTTATCTACTACCTGGTGATTTTTCTGCTGTGCATATCATGGACAACACCACACTATGAGGAAGACTCACTAATTACCTATACAGCTGATCCAGCGAAGATTCAGCTTTTCTGGAAGGATAGTGAAGACCAGCATCTTCGGAGTATTAGCAGGCTGGAGAGTTGGATAACTTCCCAACATAAAAAACTCATCTTTGCAACCAATGGAGGGATGTATGAGTCAGATGGCACTCCTGTTGGATTGTTTATTCAGAATGGAAAGGTAATAGAACCTCTCAATAAAAAAGAAGTTTTGAAGAATGGATCTTCCATACCTAACTTCTATTTAAAACCCAATGGTGTTTTTTATATTGATAAAGCAGGCAAAGCTTTTGTGATTGAAACGAATAAGTTTAGTTTATCCAAACAGATTCAGTGGGCAACACAGTCCGGTCCTATGCTGGTAGTCAATGGAGCCATTCATCCTGTATTTCAAAAAGGATCACCCAATCAGGTTATCCGAAGTGGTGTAGGCATACTACCCAGTGGTAAGGTATTATTTGCTATCTCCCGTAGCCCCATAAATTTCTATGACTTTGCATTGTATTTTCAACAGCAAGGTTGTGCCAATGCTTTGTTTTTGGACGGCTTTGTATCCCGTATGTATCTTCCTGAGAAAGATGTCCGGCAAACAGATGGCAACTTTGGAGTGATAGTAGGGATAGTAGAATAAAAAACAGGACAGAACTATGTTCTGTCCCATATCTTCATATTCTATTCGCAAATCCAACTGCCATTATTGACAATATTCCGGACGTGGATTGGTGGAGGAATTACATGGAAATTCGTATTTATTTTGTGGGTATTGTGGTGTTGGAGTGTCTGTTACCTCCAGTGGAGCCAGTGACTGTCCATTATAAGAAGGCATAGTTACTTGCTCTTTAGAACCATTACCCAAAGCTACTGTTTTGGCTGCTGCATTGTTATTGAAGCTATAATCAATCATAGCATCCAGCAGTCGGTATATCCCATAGTAATCATATGCATCAAAGGCACTACGGGTATTAGGCAACACGTGATCAGCTACATAGGTATATCCTCCCACTACACTTTTGCGAATCAGAATAAAATCCTTCTCAGAATCAGCAATGTTGATGTGTTTGAACATGTCGATAGCCAGGCGATGGTCGTTGGTATCGTCATCATCATAGATTTGGGAAATCAGCTTGGTATTAGAAGGAAACGATTGCAGTTGCTGTGTAGTAATCTGATACGAATACCACTGTGCCATAGAAAATATAAACCGGCCATTCTCTCCCCAACCTTGTCCTACAAATCCTTTATAAGCTAACGCAAAAGAGGCTCCTCCACCAAAAGAATGTCCCATAAAACCAACCTTTTTAGTATCAATTAGATTGGGATAATCCTTTACTGCTTTAGTAAAGCTTTCCCATAAAGTATTATACCGTTCATCAACAGAAGCACCTGTAGTTGGATAGGGTGCAAAAACCACTACATATCCTTTTTTAGCGATAAAGTTAAATAGTCCAATGTTGTACTCACTACTCTCTCCACCAAAAGGATGTGAATAGAAAATAACAGGTCTGGGAGAAGTAATGCCTTGTGGATAGAAAATATCTACCATCTTGCCACTATACAATGGACTGGCAAAGCTAACCTTAGCAACTGTATACGAACCATCAGCACCATATCCAGAGGAAGGTCTTGAAATAGGTCCGGCCAGATCATCATCCACATAGGGTGTTCCGGTAACATCATCGTCTTTAGAGCATGAGACGGTAAACAATAAAATCAGTAAAAGTGTGAGTAATCGCATTGTATGGTATCTGGTTAAAAAATTAGTACATGTCTTTGACGTAGCCAGACCACGATGGTTTAATACGTGTAAGAAAATCTGCTAAAAAGTAGTAAATAATATTGTAAGCCATAAGGCAAACCTTGTGGCCTGCTCTTTCGTATTCTTCTGGCTTACCACTCAATTTTAGTACGTATATTTTTTATCTAACGAGCAACCATGAAAAACCATTTTTGTACTCTCCTGCTATTCCTGGGACTGGCAGCCTGTACATCTGTTACACATTCCGACCAACCTTCAGCCCTCTCACCTTTAGCTCAACGCTTTTTACAAAAGTTTACACCGATCGCGCCCACTACCAAGGGATTATATGAATGGGAAGAAGTGTCTTCTGAATCAGATAGCTCTCTACTGGATACAGCTTTTCTAGCACTGTTTCCCAAGCCGGATACCAATACAACAGAACACATGCCACTCCACGCCCTTCTCAGTAGTGGTAGTCTTAGAGCTCAATACCAGTTTCAGCAAGGAGAATATACTATGCTTACAGCAATATATATAGCAGAACTGGGCGATTATAGTGAAAGCGGAACCTATCTGCTGGTATGGAATAAAGCTACTCAGTCCATTACGGATTGGCTACCTGTTGGAAGAAATGGAGGTGGAGCCTATGAAGAAGAAGCCTTCTCAGATTCAAGTGAAGACATTACTACATTTCAGATAGGCTATTTTACAGAGTCCAACAGAAAGCCTTCGCATGATACATTACGGATACGGCAAATGGCAATCTCTCGGTTTACACATACAGAGAACGAACAAGCAACAGTTAACTGTGATAGCACTGTAACGCAGTGGGTTTGGGAGGATCACTTTACAGAGGAATGGAAGAAACAGCTGCCCTGTGACACAAAATAGCCGATCTACAAAAGAGCCACACAAGTAGCTACTGTTTGAAAATAAAGGCTGAGTATAATCCATTTAGTCACTACTTTAGAGGAAAATTGCTCAGCCTATTACTCATTATAATGGTTTCCAAACGCCTACAACTTACGCTGTTTGTTGATGAAACAGTATCCCAGACAATAGAGAAAGTTCGCCACCAGTTTAATCCGGAGCAATACAACCTTATCAAAGCCCACGTAACCCTTTGCAGGGAAAGCGAACTGGAAGATCTTACTCAAGTAGTCAAAAACTTAAACAACCTAAACTTTCCAGGTGTTGAAATCAGATTTGGAAAGCCTGTGCGTTTTGCAGAAGGCAAAGGAGTATTTCTACCAGCAGAGGGCGAGAACGAAACATTCTATACACTGCGAAAGTATATTCTGCAAAATGTAATACAGGAACCGAAACGTCCTGAACCACACATTACGCTGATGCATCCCCGCAACTCTACCTGCACAGACGAGATATTTATTCAAATCTCAGCAGCACCCTTTCCTCAATCCATACATTTCACCAGAATCAGCCTCATCGAACAGATAGATGGCAAGGAGTGGAAAGTCATCAAAGAGTTTATTTTTTAACATAAACTCTTTGATAAAAATTATTTTGACAGAAACATATTATCCTCTATTTACGTACCAGTCTCTACCCACACTTCTGTAAAAAACATCCAGCAACTAACGAATCGAAATTCCGGTAAACAAACCATCAATATACTGATAATGCTCAGATATGACCGCTATTCCGATACTTCCAGAAACTGATCATAGTTTGAATATTTCTTTAGTCTGACCAGAATTCCGGTCAGACGGAAAGATGAACAGAATTTGAATAATTCAAAGAAACAACTGGAGCTCCAGTTAAATACCAAAGTAACTTAAACTCTGTTTGTTTTTTATGTCGATCAGCAAACGAATGATCCCGGTTTGTTGTCCATGTATTTGAATAGCATTCGAATAGTTGAAACTGACCCGATGACTTGTCTCTTCAACAAGAAGTTTTCAGAAATTTCCTTGGGTATTCACTTCTCGTTTAGTTAATAAAATATTTTTCATAAAGCTGACAATCAATATATTTATATATTCAAATCCCATACAGCATGAGAAAATGTTTAATAGTTATTCTACTTCTAGGGCTGCAGCTACCCCTGTTTGGACAAACGGCGCCCCCCGTCATTGCCCCCAAACCCGTTACAGAAGAATACTTTGGGGTGAAAATTACAGACCCCTACCGTAATGTAGAGAACCTAGAAGATCCGGAAGTAAAAGCCTGGATGAAAGCACAGGCAGAGCAAGCCCGCAATACATTGGATGCTATACCTGGCCGACAAGGTCTGATTGATAAAATGAATGAATTTGATCAGCGACGTGCTGCACGTATTACCAGTCTCAAGATCCTGGAAACAGATCGATATTTCTATCTGAAAACACGTCCACAGGATCAGCAGCCTAAGTTATACTATCGTGATGGGTATAAAGGGCAGGAAACGCTGTTATTTGATCCGGAAAAATACAATAGAGAGAAGGCTTATTCACTGAACAATTTTTCACCTTCTCCTGATGGCTCCAAAGTAGCTGTTTGTGTTTCTGAGAAAGGAGCTGAATTAGGACAGATCATCTTCATCAATACCCAAACCCAGACCCTCTATCCTGAACGATTAGACAGAGCATGGTTTAATGGTAGTTGGCTTCCTGACAACAAAACCTTTTCCTACACGCCTGCTAATAGCCACAATGTACAAGACCCCAATGCACGGCTCAATACCAAAGCCATGCTACATACCCTGGGTACCTTTCAGAATAAAGATAAAGATGCGCTCTCCTCTACCAGCTATCCTTCAATGGGCATCCATCCGGAAGAATACCCTAAAGTAAATTATGACAGGAATACAAAGTTAGTGTATGGTAGGTTAAATACGGTGAGCCGATACCTTAAAATATACTATGCTCCGGCAAGTCAGCTAACCCTTCCTCCTGTTATGTGGCAACCCCTGTTTTCACCCGAACAAGAGATTACCAGCTTTGTTTCCGATAGTACACATATTTACTTCATCACCTCCAAAGATGCGCCTCACCAGAAGGTTATGCGCATGCCATTGTCGGCTATTGATGTAAATAAAGCAGAGGTAGTAGTAGCAGAGAACCCTGAAGAAGCTATTGATGATCAAAAGCTTACGATCACCAAAGATGGTATCTACTTTGTACGAACCAAAAACGGAGTAGAGGCTATGTTATACTTTGTACCCAGAACTGGAGGTGAACCACAAAAAATCGAACTTCCTCAGGCTGCTGGAAGTATAAATCTACTGGCAAAATCTCCAAAGTCTTCAGAGCTATGGGTCACTATTTCAGGATGGACCACAGATGCCAAACGCTATTATTTTGATCTGGCGAGCCATAAGTTTACGTCTCAGCCTCTGTCTACAGAAGCCGAATATCCGGAATATGCGGATATGGTAGTTGAAGAAGTGATGATTCCCTCTCATGATGGTGTAAAAGTTCCGGTATCGTTAATCTATAAGAAGGGGACACCTAAGAATGGAACAGCCCCTGTACTTATTTACGGATATGGTGCGTATTCTACCTCTGTAAATCCCGCATTCTCACCGAGCTTTCTATTATGGGCACAATATGGGGTATTGGCAATAGCCCACGTAAGAGGGGGTGGCGAACTGGGAGAAGCCTGGCATAAGGCTGGTCAAAAAGCGACTAAGCCTAATACATGGAAAGATCTGATTGCCAGTGCGGAATACTTGATAAAAAATAACTACACAGGCCCTCAGAAGATAGCTATCTATGGAGCCAGCGCAGGTGGTATCCTGATAGGACGTGCTATGACAGAACGCCCGGACCTGTTTGCTGTAGCCATTCCGAAAGTAGGTTGTCTGAATGCAGTCCGCATGGAAGAATCACCTAACGGTCCGGTGAATGTACCAGAGTTTGGTACTGTAAAGAAAGAAGATGAATGCAAAGCCCTGATTGAAATGGATGCCTATCTTCATATCAAAGAAGGTATAAAATATCCGGCAACACTAATCACAGCTGGCTTCAATGATCCGCGTGTCATTGCGTGGCAACCTGCCAAGTTTGCCGCCCGTCTGATGGCCAGTAACAAGTCAGACAAACCCATCCTTTTCCTTACAGATTATGAAGCGGGTCATGGCATTGGAGACGCCAAACAAAAACAGTTTGAGAACCTGGCAGATGTCTATTCCTTTGGATTATGGCAAACAGGAGTTCCTAATTTTCAGACAGTAACCTTAGGCAATAAATAATTGCAATTTCCTCTTAAAATCCTCAGATTCACATTTGAGGATTTTTTTATTACTGAATCTTGCTGTTATGCCAGTCTCTACCCTTACTCATACTACATCCTTCTTTTTCAAATTTAGGACCTGTCTGCTAGCCGTTACAGGTATAGTCAATGTGGTACTTATGATTCTGATAACGTATCTAAGTAGTTGGCTTCAAACTATACCAGGATTCACGAACTGGATACTAGTAGGCATACCTTTGATAATACTGATTACATCTGGTAGTTATAGCGTCTGGTGGCACCGACAGGAAATGCATCAACAGAAAGACCTGGGTTTACATAGGGCTTGGTTACAGGGTATAATACGTTATTGGCTAGCATTTTGCATTTCAACCTATGGCTTTGCTAAAATTCTCAAGACTCAGTTCACGACACCTGAATACCAACTGGATACTCCTTTAGGTGAAATATCAGGATTTGGACTTACCTGGTATTACTTCGGTTATTCGTATACATTAGCGGTAATCATAGCTCTCTTTCAGATTGGAGGCAGTATACTTCTACTCTATCGCAGAACTACCTTGCTGGGAACATTTCTTTTATTACCAGTAATGGTTAATATTGTCTTAATCGATATGTTCTTTGGTATTGATATAGGAGCTTTTATCAATGCGGTTCTTTTCACAATAGGACTTCTTTACTTGCTCCTTAATGACTTTCAAAAGCTCAAAGCAGTATTCTGGGATCTGACAGAAAAAGTTCCGGCTATATCACTAGGGTATACCAAACATGTCCTCCGAATTATTCCTATTGCAGCCGCATTTGCAATGATCTATTATTTTATTTCTACTGACCAGACTGACCATGAACTAACAGGGACCTGGCAAGTCAGAAAGTTTGTACGAAATGGGCAAGTTGCCTCTGCCAATGCCTGGCAGCAGGACTCTACGATTGTTTCCCGGATATATTTTTTTATGGAAACCTGTGACTTTAGCCCTAGTCCGGAGGTATATAATCCTGTGCACGGTTTACATGGACTCTATACATTTGATCCCAAAACCAATCATCTGCTAATCAGATATCCAAACATATTTACTGGTCAAGATTCTATTGCAGCTACTCTTTCACAACGAACATCTCAATCTATGGTACTTGACTACACGTTTAACAATGATACCCTCCATCTGGAGTTATCCCGTCTGGAGCGAAAGAAAAAGAAGGGATTGTTTTTCTAGAAATCGTTTACCTGTTAGGTAAAAAGAATGCTATCTTACCATACAATCTAACACAATAACGACCCAGATACAGTCTATGGAAATTACCTCGTCTTCCGATGCTCAGGCAAAACTTCAGCAAAGCATTGCTGCTCTGCAAAAAACGGGCAAATTAGACAAGCCACTTATTAGTTGGTGGGATGATGCGATGCTACCACCTTTATACACCTTGGCAGGGAATACAGTAGATCCCCTATCTATGAAATTCTTGTTTTATCACCTTAGCAAGATGAAAAGGGAAATTCCGGATGAGGCCAATCTGGTACTGGATCAGATTGACAAGAGTAGAAGTGTAGAATTTGCCCTGAAAGTACTGGAACTGTTTGTACAAAACAGATCTGACAACAAAGAAAAATATTGCCTGATACTTGTATCTCAGTTGGGTAATGAATCCATGCTCCCCATTGTAAAAAAACAAATTACGGACTGGGTAGAACGCCAGATGCGGTTACAGCTAGCCATTACAGCACTGGATATCTTTACTACCTGGGGGACACCCAAATCTTATCGGACAATCTACGAATTTGCCAAGAAGTACAAAACCAAGAAACGAAATGTAGGCAAAGCTGCAACGGCTATTATATGTAGAGCAGCGGAGAAGCAAGGTCTTACAGAAGAACAATTCACAGATCGTCTGATGCCTGACTTTGGTTTTGAGGGGTCTTTCCGATATTTTGACGTAGAGGGTCAAACCTACAGGGCTTACATTGACATGAGCTTTAAACTAGCCTATCAGAATGAAGAAGGAAAGCCTCTAAAATCATTCCCTAAAAACACACCAAAAGAACTTCAGAGTGAGTTTAAAGAAATCAACAAAGAAATCAAGGGAATCACTCAAATGCAGAACGCCCGTCTGACCAATGAAATGATTCTGCAAACCAAACGTACCGCTACCACATGGAGTGATTTATTTCAGGGTAATCCCATTCTATTTGCCTATGCCATGCGTCTGGTCTGGGGTGAATACGATGCCAATAAGCTCTTAAAACAGACGTTTGTCTGCCAGGAAGATGGTAGTTTACTCAATGTTCACGAAGAAGAAATAGTGCTGAATGAATCCAGCTTTGTGGGTCTGGTCCATCCTATTTTACTTGAAGAGACACTATTGCAACACTGGAAACAGAAGTTCTACGAGTCAGATCTCACTCAACCCTTTGCCCAGTTACATCGTCCACTCATTACAGTGCCAGAGGAATTAAAGACTCAGCGCATGGACACATCATTCCAGGATAAAAAAGTAAATGGTTATCAGATTTTCGGCTTAGAAAAAACAGGTTGGGCGAGAGGGTCAGTAGTAGATAGTGGAGCAATAGCTTCTTATCAAAGATCTTTTTCTGAACTGGAAATAATAGCAATTATTGAGACAGAAGGCATTGGGATAGGTTATTACAATAATCCGGAAGCAACACTGGGAAAAGCCTATTTTGTTCGTACACGCTCTACTACTATCTGGGAAGTGCATGACGAAAAAGACAATCGTCTGATTCCTTTTGGTATGGTTCCAACTACTGTATACTCAGAGGTAATGAGTGATTTACAGAGGCTGATCACTACATAACTCCATATAGTAAAAAACTTTACTTCAGAATTCATACTAAACTATCCGAATGGGAATAAAAAAGACAAGTCACATTGACATAGAGTTAGCTAAAAAAAACTATAATAATCTGATAGATAAGCTATTTCCAGCGATAAAGCCTTGGTTCAATTTTAAAGGTAAGTTAGATCTATCTCATTATGACATTACTAATAAAACTTCATCGCTATTGGCAAGCTTGCTAGAGTATAAGATCACCATAGAAGACAATAAAAATGCAAACTCTTTCTGTGCAGATGATATACTAGCCAAACAAGTGATTGTAGAAGAAGATGGATTACTAAAGTTCTGGGGAATCATCTACTGGCTTGACACACCTCCTGAATACGAAATCAACAAAACCGGGCAAGACCCATTTTATGCAGAAATGAGAATCGTCAATGACACGTTGAAAATAGAATGGATAAAATGTGGAGACTACAATCTCACAAATGTAGACAGATACTGGTGGTTTGATATGGAGATGGACTGGATCTATGAGTTTGAAGGGTAGTATTTTGTATCGTTAAAAATGAAATCCTGCTGTACCATTATCCTGTGCATAGTTCTATACAAAAACATTTGTTGACCTGAATTATGCATAGGATTTTTTTTGCGGTGAATTCCGATCAGATACTCATCTTGCGGTTTATTCTATGCAAAAACTTTTTTTGCGGTGAATTAAACGCATCAGCAAATTTGCGGTAAACTCCGAGCAAAAATTGTTTTCTTCCAGATAAACTAAACCGCTTCTTTCTTTTGCCTTATGCATAGAATTATACGCATGAGCCAATCATGAGACAAACTATGCTCAACTGGCAATCTCTAAAAGTAAAACATCCTGCCAGATTTGGACAGGATGTTTTAGTATGTTTACAAAACTGCTCTGTTATTTACTCAAAATCACAAATTCTACACGACGGTTTTTCTGACGGCCTTCTTCAGTAGTATTCACACCAACAGGCTTGCCTTTTCCATATCCCTGAGAAGTTAGTCGGCCAGCTTCTATTCCTTTACTTGTCAGGTAGGCAACAACCGCTTTAGCCCTGTTACCTGATAAAGTCATATTAGAAGTGGCATCTCCCACATTGTCAGTATGTCCTTCTATTTTGATCTTCATTTGTGCATTCTCTTTCAAAATAGCAATCAGACGATCCAGTTCTGCTTTGGATTCGTTTCGCAATTCAAATTTATTAGAGTCAAAGAAAAGATTATTCAGTCGTACTGTCTGGCCCACTTCGATTGGAGACAGATATAGGTCCCGTTTGATCTCCTGATACTTATTGAGCTTTTTCAGATCAATATTTTCACTTACAGCATAGAAGTCAGCTTTTTGTGCCAGGAAACTATAAACAACTCCCGCTGGTAAGACAATTTTGTATGAACCATCTACAGGGTTAGAAGTAGCTGTACCCAACTCCTTATTGTTACTCAGATCCCGATAGGTAATGTCAGCCTGTACAGGTTGTTTTGTCTTGCTGTTTAACACAGTCCCATAGACAAGCACTACAGGTTTAGGCTTTGCCACATCCGGAATACTTAGTTTAACAATATCCAGTTTGCCGATACTATTCTGGTCACTGGTCAGATATGCAAAGTCTCCGGAAGCTGGAATTGTATAATAACCATCCCAGCCAGGTGTGTTAATCGCCAGCCCCAGGTTCATTGGTGGAGACCAGTTTTTCCAGGTATCATCTAACCGATGGGACACAAATATATCAGAAGCGCCATACCCCGCATGTCCATCTGATCCAAAGTATAGACTCACGCCATCAGCAGCCATAAAAGGAGAAGACTCATCTCCTTTTGTATTAACTACATTCCCAATGTTAAAAGGAACACTCCATTTGCCATCTTCACCCTTTAAACTTACATAGATATCCCGTTCGCCATAACTATCCTGTCTTTTTAAAGTCACCAGAATGGCTTTCTGGTCAGCAGATACGGCCAGCTCCAGAATATTGGCCTTGCTATAAAAATCAGGGATATCAATATTTTCACGTAGCTTCCATCCGGTAGTTGTTTTCTGAACCACAGACAATCCCCATTCCGGAATAATATTCATATTTTCATCATACTTACAGTTCATTACCAGTGTGTTATTATCTGGCAATGGACTCACTACATAGGTAGATCCTGGACCATTGGGAGGTGCAGACAGTTTCTTACGAGGTCCCCATTTGCCATCTTTACCTAGCTCAGAGTACCAGGCATCATCCGAATCAGAAGTACCGCCTGTATTATCAGGATGTTGTTTTATACTGTAATAGATCGTTTTTCCATCCGGGGCAATGCGGGGAACTACCTCATCATAGGTAGTATTTACAGCAGGACCCAGATTCTCTTTCTTCAGGTAAGCAGGCATGTTCGGAAATGTATTCACTGCATTGTCCTGTTTCACAGAAGCTTTCTCTACCTCCATTGTCATCTTACCTGCCACGATAAACCCAAAATTTCCATCAAATCGTTCGAATAGTTTAGAATACCCTCCTCTGAATACTTCTACATCGTTCACAAGAAAGCTAATTTCATCACCCTTCCGTTGCAGTGTTAGCTTGTTTAATGCAGTATCTTTTTTGACACTGCTGCTGGCTTTGTAATCTTCATTAGTAAAAGCCTTTGTTTCATTATTGACAATAGACTTCCACTCCTTTTTATAGGAACCAACCCAGCTTTTTTGTGTAGTTGGATTAATACGAAACTGATAAACTGTACTATTTTTTCCCAATGCAGTAATGCCAAAATCAGCACCTTCATCCCCTGTCTTTTTGCGTGCTATAACCTCATAGATAAAATCTTTGCCATCATTCACATGTACATACTTCCACATCCAGTATACATTCCCATTCTTAACCTCCATAGTATATACACCATTGCCTACAGCATACCGATTGTCTGCAGATTCACTGACAGGCCATCCATGATGATTGTCTACAAAGTCGTCATAAAACCAAAGTGAGCTTTGTCCCTTAGCCACAAACGAAAGCAGCAGAAGAAAAAAAAGTATATAGTGTCTCATAGCCAGCATAGTTAGTAAAAGTCGTTTTATACCTGTGAAAACATAAAGTAAAACATCAGGCAATCGCGAAGTAAAAGACCAGAAAATATGCCTGATAGCCAATGCATTCTATGTCTACTTCTTACAAATGAGGTAAAAGGGCAGATTTATGTTAAGAGGTATATATTTGCCTGTGGTTTACCGTACGTTTGAGGAACAGAAACAGATTGGAAGGTGTTGGAACACAAAAGTTAAAAACCAGGATAGTTATTCTATCTGGGTATGTCGCTAGTTATAAAAACACAAGAATATATCCTGGATTACAAGCACATGTGCATTCAAAAAATTCTATCATCCCATCTTTTAGCCACTGTAACAAAGTCTATAGCATCTATTCTTCTATGCATCTTTTCACAAAAATCAGACAGTTCCTTCAATCACGATTCTCTAAAACTTCTGTCACTCATACTTCAGAAGAAATTGATGTAGAAGAGAAGCAAACAGAACTTTTGGAACAAGTTCTGTTAACTGCATTGCCACCCCTATCACCTGAAGAGGAAGCTTCACTTCCTGACTCTACGAAACCATTGATTCCAATAATTTGGGAAAAGATCAGGAAAATAGGATCTAAACCACTGGCAATTCAAGCATTATGGGATGAGGAAGCATTTATCTGGCCCACAAGAGAAACGGAAGCACACTTGTGTCTTTGGGTTGTATATTCCCACCCTACCGATTATAAAGCAGATATGGTATACTCTCTGGGCGAATCTCAGTCAGCAATCATTCCACTATTGGGTAAATACTTTGCTCAAAAATTTGACATACCCTTTTACTTTCCTTCACCGAATGAAGTAGATGATGATTGCCCGACATGGTGGGAACAAGATAAGGGCATTCATTGTGAAGATTGCCAAAAATTGTTTATCCCATCAGATATGTCTCATCGACCTAAAGATATCTGTTATCCCTGCCATTTACGCAGAGAGATTGTACAGGATATTCCATCTGGTGATTCCTTTACTATTTCGTATGGTAATGAAAGCGAATTTGCCTGTGTGTATTACTCTTACTACCCTAGAGATTCTAATTTTGGACTTGACCTGCTTACTTTTTGGGAAGAGTACTGTATGTCCCAAAATATTTTATTGAGTGATGAGTTGATGCTTATACAAGGTCTGGAATTAGAGAAACTTCACTACTTCATGGAAAAACAAAAAGAAGAACTATTTATATTGTATCAATCAACAGAAATAGAATCTAACCTAGAAAACACTTCATCTAAACTTGATCGTTCTGTCACTATTCATTACAAGGATCAAACCTATAAACTGTCCCCGTCCAGCACTGGCAGTATATATCCCATCAAACATAGGCTGGAACAACTTCTCTATTGGAGAGATATAACCCAATTCTGCATCGAAGAGGAAAAAGAAATAGTTATCATTATTGCTAAAAACCTAACTTGCAGAGATAATGCTTTTTTTGAATTTATCCATTCACAAGGTGGCCAAATCACCTATTTACAGTTACAGGAAAAATTTAACAAATTGCTATCAAAAGACGAAATTCTCAAAACATTGAATAAATTAGTGATCAGAGACTATTTGCTTCATAGTGAAAAAATCGAACTTACTCTGAAGGGTAAGCATACAGGCGGATATAGTTTCTTTCAAAATTGCAACTTTCAATGACATATTTTAGCATTCGCAAGATAATCCCTACCCTACTCCTTTGCCTCAATAGCTTATTGGGATACGCACAATCCACTCCTGTACTTAAACCTAAAGTAGGTAGCAGCAATGACTATTCTAAAGCAGAACAAGCAGCCTGGTCAAAAGTGCTAGATCAGTATGAGAAAGTTAATTCAGGCAAGCTTGACTATAAGACAGTCTCTCAAAAAGATCAACAAATGATGGACGAACTGGATATGGGCGAGGGCCCACATACCGAAGGTGTCGGCTGTAGCTGGTACTGTGGTGGCGGTCCTTATAAACTTACCTCCTCTTCCAGTTTAAAAGCGGATGAAAAAAACACCTATCAAGTAGAGAATATTCATGATTTTGACCTTTTTACGGCTTGGGTGCCTGATACGCAGAAAGAAGTCATTGGAGCAAAGATCCATTTCTATTTTAAGCCTTTTTCTCCCAGAGTAACTACACTTTATATCTACAATGGATATATCAAAAACAAAGATCTCTGGCAAGCCAATGCCCGTGCCAAAAAACTAAGGCTATATATTAATAATAAACCCAAAGCTATTCTGGAACTCCAGGATGTTACAAACTGTCAGACCTTTGGGATTGAACCTATTCAGTCAATAGATCATACAAAAGACCTTATCCTTACTTTGGAAGTGCTGGAAATCTACAAGGGAAGTAAGTATTCCGATCTGGCTATCAGCGAAATTAACTTTGAAGGGCTGGACGTACATTGTTTTGCAGCAGGAACACAGATTACAATGGCAGATCATTCCACACAAGCTATTGAGTCAATCAAATCAGGTGACTATGTACTGTCATTTGATACCAATCGCAATACATTAATCTCAGCCAAAGTAACCAGACTTATTACTGCCAGACATACACGCATGACAAAAATCGCATTCTCAGATAGAGAAATTATTGTGACAGAAGATCATCCGTTCTGGGTAGAAAACAAACAATGGGCATCTGTCAATCCGGAAAGATCAAACGATAGTTATCTGCAAAATCAGGCAGTTCAGCAACTGGCTATAGGAGACAAGATATGGTTGCCACAGGCAAACAAGTATACAACTGTTCAGGAGATGGAAATTATAGAAGAATCACAACTTAGTTATACCATTGAACTGGAAAATGGGGATAGTTTTATTGCCAATGGAATGCTGGTTAAGACAGAAATGCTCAAGCCTGTGAAATAAGCAGACTTGGTTATGATTAGTTTTCGGGGACAATTTTCAGATAGAGGAGAGAATCCTTTGAAATCCCTTCATCAACATAGGGATCAGATAGGGTTTGCGAATGATATACTTCCTATAAAATATAGAATCAATAGTCTGTCTGACATCTTCCAGGATTAGTGTATCACGTTGAAGCAGGTAGCTTCCCGAATAGCTACATCCCCAGTCTGTTGCTTTTTGTTCCAACAGGTATGTGCCATTATTCCATAACGCAAGTGAACTACCATAGTATGTTTCAGCATACATAAAAGCTTTATCTGTGCTGAGACGCAACAGCGATAAAATCATATAACATCCACACAAAAAAACTACCATTCCAATTGGAAGTAGTTCCACTGGATCTTTTTGTTCTTTATACCGTTGAAAAGCCCCTGGAAGAATAAGGCTTACTAACAACAAACTTAGTATCCACAAAAAAATAGTTGTAAGTCCGTCTGCTATTCCTGTACATTTCTCTAGTCTAAAATTTCTCCATAAAATTATTCCACCAATTAATGCAATGATCAATGAAGAGTAAATGAGTCTGGTGTTTTTCATATAGATTTTCATTGAAGCGCAATATCATACATAGCAAGATAACTTTGTTATTGTAGCTTATTGAGGCCACTACTTCTGATAAAATATGAATCCTACACCCTAATTGTATCTATTTTTATGGTTCAATCATTTTTAACTTTTCAACAATATAAATAAAATAAGTTTTTATATAAACCTACTACAATTCACAATAAACTGTATATCAATCATTTACACAAAACCCATTTTTAACAAGCAACTGAAAATCAACACATTATACAATTTAATATTTACTTATATGTAAAAAAATATTTTTTACAATGTGGTTACCAAATAATATCTTGGCGTACAAATGTGAAATCTGCATAAAAACTACATCTGTACCGTCTTTTGAATAATCCACTTATATGGTAAAAAACTACTTCTTATCAGGAATTTTCCTGCTCTTTTCCTATTGTTCACTTACTGCCCAAACAGGTCCGGGTGGTGTAGGCCAGACTGGAGCCTCTGGCAATATCGGGCTCTGGCTACGGGCTGATAACATTACGAATACTCCTACAGGAACCACCATCTCATCATGGGCTGATGCTTCCGGAAGAGGAAGTAATGCAACTCAAGCTACAACTGTCAATCGTCCTACTTATATTTCCAACAGTGGTATCAGCAGTAAACCTGCTGTTCGTTTTGACGGAAGTAATGATCTTATGACCATTACTTCTAGTAATATTCTGAATGGTAATACAGGTTCTAACTATGATGCTCTTACTTACTATGCAGTTGTTAGAATGTATAATTTGAATAATAATACAACAAGGGGAATTATCAGCAAGCGAGCATCAAACACTGTCAATAGCAATTATGCATACGATTTATACCTAGAACCTAATGATTTGTTCTATGATGTAGTGAATGGAAATAATAGAGATGTTGAGAATAATTTTAATTTGGATTATGGTAATAACGAAAGTTATATCATTGGCTTCCGTTTTGATGGCAACCAAGGAAACAACATTGTTAATAATAGAGGTGCACTCTATGATCCGTATGACAATCCACAATATTTTAATCATAGTTTTACAACTCTCAATAATAGTACATCTCCTGTAACTATTGGTGCACTAACGGGTGATAATAATTCATATTCAAATATGGATGTGGCAGAGATT
Organism: Xanthocytophaga flava; assembly: GCF_030068545.1. NCBI lineage: Bacteria > Pseudomonadati > Bacteroidota > Cytophagia > Cytophagales > Rhodocytophagaceae > Xanthocytophaga > Xanthocytophaga flava. Next base: position 30,623 of record NZ_JASJOR010000022.1, read on the forward strand.
ATCCAGTTTGGGCGTTCCTTAAATGAGGCAGAAAGAAATATTCTCGACAATTATCTATCATCCAAATACAATATTCCTATAGATAATGATTATTTCTCTTATGATAACACTGGTAATAATGGTAATAATTATTATGGTAATGATGTAGCCGGTATTGGTAGATCAGGGAACGCAACACAGACAGATGCACTTGGAACAGGTATGCTAAGAGTAACTCTCAACAACACTAATAACCTAGATAATGGAGATTATTTGTTCTGGGGACACAATGGAACTCCTCTTAATATATTAAGTTCTAATGTGCCAGCCAGTTTTTTTGGTAATGGGCAACGCCTTTCCAGATTATGGAGATTTGATGCTACAAACAATGTAGGTACTATTACTGTTACATTTGATGTATCCAGTATACCAACTATCACTGCTACTAATTATGGGTCACTACGTCTATTAATAGATAGCGACGGAAATTTTGGTAGTCCCACAAATAATACAACTATTGTCGCTAGCCCTTCGCCTAACTTTTCCGGCAATAATAGACTTGTGTCCTTTACTGTAAATAATGTAGGCAATTATGATGGTGCTTTCTTTACATTAGCAACTAATGATGTATCTACAACCCCTCTTCCTGTTACGTTTATCAGCTTTGATGCTACTAAACAGGCAGGTAAAGTAGCACTGAAATGGTATACAGCTTCAGAAGAAAACAACAGTCACTTTACAGTTGAGAGATCACAAAATGGTCAGGATTGGGAAACAGTAACTACTGTAAATGGTGCAGGTAATAGTAATCAGGCATTGGGGTATACAGCCTATGACAACAATCCTTACCAGGGAACGTCTTACTACCGTATAAAACAAACAGATTACAATGAAGAATTCAGTTACTCACGAATCGCAACAGTAACTGTACTGGGAGTTAATTCAGAAGTTACACTATCACCTAACCCTGTCAAAGACGACATTCTGCGGCTTACCTTTGCAGAAGGAATACAGGTCAGTCAGGTTGTGATTACCAATACGTTGGGACAGGAAGTATATCGTAAAAATGTATCTCAGGTCCAGGAGTTGGAAATCAATACACAAGGTTATCCAACGGGTGCTTATTTCGTGATCATATCAGGTAGTAACTATCATAAGACTTCAAAGATCTTAGTTGAAAGATAAACCTAATACATATGAAACAAAAAAGGAGTGGTCATCTCAGATCACTCCTTTTTTGTTATTGCGCCCTCTCCTATTCTATTTGATTCAGCAGTTACATCCTCTCAAATAGCCTCCCGGAAGTATCTCCTCATTTATAAGGAGAATAAATTACTGATTACTTGGGATTGTATATCAACCCTTTAAATAAGAGATTTGTACAAGTTATTCATCTGCTACACAGCAGATAGCACACAAAAACACAGGTGCAAAAAACTTATTTTCAAACACTACACTATAATACAACTTATGAAAACTTCTTATTTTCTAGTTGCAGGGATGATGGCGTCCCTGCTGGTTCTTACCGGATGCCCGGGTACTGATGACAATCATTCAGATCCCATCACAGAAGAGAAGGGTTACGCCAAAGGGAGAATAACTGACACAAAAGGCGCCCCGTTAGCAGGTGTAGAGGTTGTTATTGACAACACCTATTTATATGACTCTAACCTGTTGACTAATACAGGTCAGGATGGAACCTATAACGTAAAACTTCCCAATGTTGCCAGCACCTATGTGGCGTATGCGACATTGAAGAAAACGTACAATGGTAAACAATTTGAAATGGAGCTTCATCCCGAAAATACAGATGCCTTTACACAGGAAGGTGGAGTTCGGAACTTTCAATGGCGTTTAACAGGAGAAAAGCCAAGCGGTCTGGGATATTATGGAGGTATGATTCAAATTGAGAAAGACATAAACAGCTCTATCTATGACTCTGAAAACGTTGAATTTACTCTTACACCAGCAGGCCCTCTTATCGATGGATCTACAGGACAAACATTGAAGTTAAAACCGGGATTACCCCGCTCAGATAATTATTCCAAATTGGTAGATGTACCTATGGGTCGTTATACTGTAACTGCAGTGTATAAGTCTGCATCTGGCGATAAACCGCTCAAGCTACGGGACAGATCTATATACAACAGTCAGTTTACCAGTTCCATGCAACTTGATTTTCAACCTGAAAGTATGTATTGCTCCAATTGTAGCAATATTGAATATACAGAGCTGTAAACCCATAAAGATGAATCATTCCGAATTTTGGATAGGAGTAAAACCCAAGCCTATATTTTTGAAAGTGTGGGCTTGGATTCATTTTTAAGAAATCTTTCTTGTTGAGCTGATTTATAGCCCTGATTTTTCTTCGTCTGGTGGCTTCTTCATTTCTTCCTTACTAGTATCCAGAGTAGGTTAATATTCCAGAGCATTTCTCTTCTTATGGCCCTGTTACTTTTTTGCTTGCCCAAAAGAGGGGCACCAAACGAGAGTTTGGTGAGCCAGTCTGTGTGTGAGCCAAAAAAGGGCAAAAAATTCCAAAGCTTCGCCCCACAGGGCTAACGCTAGGCCCGCGGAATTTTTATCCTCACGCACCTACGTCAACTTTCGCGATTGAAGTGAAGGCAATCCTCTTTGTAGCTTCTATATTATGCTTCACTATGTATATAGTTCCAAGGTAAGATCCTTTTCCTCAAAACTCAGGATCATTCATATTTATCTTATATTGGAAACAGTACATCCGAAAATTACGAGTACGGACACATTTACTTACTTATTTCCAAAAAAACTCAAAAACAACCTTTCAAAACAAATACAGAGACAGAATAATGAAATAAAGTATACCTTCGCTACCCCACTTCACCACATTTCCTATGAGTGTATCCAATCCATTGGGGAAAGCACCTATTAACACACTATTTTTTAAGTATTACATTCCGGCTCTTACAGGTATTCTTTCTTCAACCCTCCACCAGCTTATCAATGGTGTTATATTGGGACAGCAGGTGGGCAAAGAAGGCTTGGCAGCAGTAGGCTTATATGGACCTGTGACCATTGTATTTATTGCTCTCACCTTGCCGATTATGACTGGCGGAGGTATTCTGATAGGAAAAAACAGTGGGGCAACCCGTTATGACAAAGTACAACAAATCTTTGAGTTTGGTACTACCCTCGCTCTGGTTGCCGGAGGTTGTGTAGCAATACTTACACCATTCCTCACCACTACTATTGCTACCTTTCTGACAGGAGCTGAGAATACAGTACTACTGAACAATACATCTCACTATATATTCTGGCAGTTACTGGCAATGCCTTTTTTCTTTCTCCGCATGATATGGAGCAACTTCATCAGCAATGATAATGCCCCTCAGATTTCCCGTAATGCATCTCTGCTTGCAGTATCACTCAACATTGTACTAGATCTGTTTTTTATTGCGGTGCTTCACATGGGGGTAGAAGGAGCTTCTATAGCAACAGCTATTTCTATGGTCGCAGCTGTAGCCTATCAGTTCACCTATATCTGGAAACAAAAAGGACATTTCCGTTTTCATGGCTTTCGATTTACATTACAACTCACCGAATGGAGAGAGCTAGTGCATCTGGGTACTCCTTCTTTTGCCTCTGAAATTTCCTTTTCTTCTGGTCTTTTACTGATCAGTCACTATATAGTACCTTATGGTCCATTGGCAGTATCTGCATTTGGTCTGGTCAACTATATCAGTTTTTTATTTATCCGTTTGTTTACAGCAGCAATGATTGCCTCTCTCCCTATACTCTCATTCAATATAGGTGCCAGATTGCCTCATAGAGTATTGGAAACATTCCGGTTTTCGCTTCTTTTTACTATTATATTGGGAAATGCCATTGTGGCACTAGGTTGGATAGTACCCGACTTTTTAATAGATATATTCTCCAGTAACTCTACTATATCATTCAAAAAAATAGCCAGTCAGGCTATTGCTCTTTATTTTCTCCTATTCTTTGCAGCTGGTCCCAACTATATTTTATCAGCTTATCTACAGAGTATAGGAAAATCAATCATTTCTACACTTATTAATGTATTAAAGGGGGTTGTTTTTATTGCCCTGTTCATACTTTTATTGCCAGAACATTTTGGAATGGGTTTAGAAGGCATATGGCTATCCCGTTCACTGGCAGAAATTTTAACACTTCTTCTTATAGGCTTATATACCCTATGGAATAAAGAAACTTATTATACTGAAAAAAGCATAATGATACAAGGATAATCATTAGGGTATAATCCTCAACTTCACAAGTTTATACATACCACATATTCTTCACCGTAATAAAGTATCTGGATTCAGATAAAACATCTTTTTCCATCCCTGTCTACTGGAATCCCATCGCCAGGGATATGGAATCAGTGTAGATACAGAATAATGCAGATGAGGAGACTTTCCTGCTGCATTGCCAGATGTACCAACGGAACCAATAGTCTTACCCTGAACTACCCATGAGCCCCAATGCGTATAATAATCCTGTAAATGTGCATAATAATGGCAGTGCCATTGAGGTCCAAGTATAATAACAGCCCGTCCTCCTCTTCCGAAAGTCCCTTTCCAGATTACCCATCCTCCAGTCGCAGCAACAACATTTCTTCCTTGAGGTGCAAAAATATCAACACCTTTGTGTACTCCGGATTTGCCCCATGGATAATACCAGAAAGTATGGTGGTTCCAGTCTCGCTCAGAAGCTTTCTCTACAGGAATAATAAGCTTCTCAGGTATACACAAACCTATCAGAATTACAAAACAAAAAAATCCTAGTACCCATCGTTTGTAATGGGATCGGGGCTTCTTTTTAACAAAGGCAGTTTGCATGAAAACAAAAATGGAAAGAACAACAGCGAATTTATTCCTGTATAGTATCTATCTTCTCACATACCAAAACAATCTTACGATTCTGACAATCTGTGGTAGCAAATAAATATATATTTCCACCATCTCGTATACCTGTTTTTTTACGAATATCTTCCACGCTCATTGGGAAATTTCGTACACTGATATTAGCTTTTCCTTCTGGTAAAAAGGACTGAAGTTCTTTCTTATCCAATTTACTTATAGCCACTATTTTAAAAATACGTCCGGGAAAATCTGTCTGCAGAGATTCTGAGGTATACAGATGGCTATTGCTATGTAGCTTATTGATAGAAAATGAACTGGCAACACTTCGGAAAGCACCCGCTTTAAGAACGGCTACGTTGGGCTCATATAGATATGTCTGAGGCAAAGTAAAAGACACCTCACTATTTCCTTCAAGGCTGCGATAAAATTGAAATGAAGAAATAGTGCCCCCACTCTTATTCAGATTTACCGTTTCAATTTCCGGTTCTCCGTTAAATGCTTCCATCAAATGAAAGAGCAACTCCTTTACTTCATTCTCTACTGCTACAACATATACCTTGACAACATTTTTAAGTTCATTGGTGGCCACGTCAATATCCAGCATAGGTGATGCCTTTAGTAACAGATGGGAAGCTTTACTAAACAAGATATCTTTCAAACCCAAAATATCTGGTACACAATCCTGTAACCGAACTACCTTGCCACCTGCCTCATTACGTCTGGCAGGATCTATGTATATCCAGTCCACATGTTGTGAAAAGGATGACAACCAGGTTTCGCTGGTGGCTGATATATGTTGTACATTGGTAATGCCCAATTGCTCAAAATTATATCGAGTAACTTCACATAGTTCCGGATTCTGTTCAATGTAGAAAACCTTTTCAAACTGCTGACTAAAAGCAGCAGTATCTACCCCCATTCCTCCGGTGAGATCCATAAGAGTATTACCTGACAGCAATCGGGCTTTAAATAGGGCAGTACTCTCTGATGAACACTGTTCCAGAGAAAGTAGTGAGGGATAACAGATAGTTGGGATAGCAAACCAGGAAGGAAGTTTGCTTTTTGCTTTTTGTCGCGCCTGTATTTGAAGGGCAGCTTCCTGCACAGGAATATCAGGATATCTATGCTTCTTCAGGAGCAACTCCTGAGGATTGGCAAACTCATGTTGTTGAACAAAATCAATGACCTTACAAAAATTGGTAAGTTTCTCAGATAAAGGCACAGGCAGAGTAATATGTAATACAGAGAACCACACCATTTCTAAAAACAGAAATGGTCCGGAAAGATACTACAATATATGTCTTAATTCATGACCAGTTTTGGAAATCGATAGGCATGGCTATCTAAAACAAATAATTCTTCAACCTCCAGTTGCCAGAACTGATGCAGTGGAGATTTCTCCAGATAAGCTTCTGCCTCTTCTCTTGATTCCGCACTGAGTGTAATCCATGCCTTGCCAGATTCTATACTGACAGCATATTGATCTATTACACCATTATTAATCAATCTATTGATATAATTACGATGTGCAGGAACATTACGCATAAAGGCTTCACTCAGTTCAAAGTGGATGGTAGCTTGATATTTGCTCATAGTCTTCTTTTTCTAGTAAAACCGCAAAAAATAAGCCAAAGTTCGTTTTCTATACTATTCTAAAACAAAAACCTCCACATTTCTTTGCAGAGGTTTTTAGTATGCTTAGTATCAAAAGTTTACCGAAGAATATAAAGTTTTCCGTAATCTTTCTTAAATGCTTTATCTGCACTGGTTGCACGATGTTCAATGGCTTGTCCATCCATTCGGGTAACTACCCGATAGATATAGACACCATTAGCCAGCTTATCTCCAAATTCGTCCGAACCATCCCACACATACGAACTAATATTGTTACCAATATGGATAGGGCCTAGCTCATCCTGCGTAATTTCCCGAACCACCTTACCGGACACAGTCATAATCTGAATCTTAATCTGATCAGGTAGAGAGGCTCCAGTCAATGTAAATACAAATCGGGTTCCGGAAGAGAAAGGATTTGGATAAGGATAAAAGTGAGTAATCGTTGATTCATTAACCACCTCAAAGCTAATCTGGAACGGCTCACTTCCGGCCTGATTACCTGACAAATCAGAAGCAAAAACTTTTAGAGTGTAAACACCATCAGAAAGTTTTTCAGGATTCCATTCCATTCTGAAATCATTATCCCCATTGCCCGCTGCCCAGCTAAAGGCACCTCCTGAGATACGTTCAAAGTTGCTGCTGCCCGGTTTCTTGATGTAGATTAGAATACCTGATGTATCTGTGCGAATTTGTTTGGTATTTTCATCCTTCAAACGCATCGATATCTGTGGAGTAGGTGAAACAATATCTCCATTCAGGATTTTCTGGCCATCGAAGGTTACTTCCAGAATCGGATTCAAATTATCTGTATTTACAACAAATGGTATAGAAAGTACATTATTAGCATAATTCTGCTCAGGAAGTATACGAGGATTGACAAACACCTGTAATTCATTATTTCCACTTAGTGTGTCAGTCCGTACAGGAATCTTAAAGGCTAAGGTATCGCCATTGGCAGCCAATGGTCTTGCTTTAAAAGTGACTCGTGTGGTCTTCTTACTTTTTGCATTCAGAATTGTATACTGCACTGTCAGGGAATCTGTAAAGGCTCTAGGCGAAATATTCTGAAATACGACAGGAATCTCAAATGAACCACCAGCCATTTGCTCTGGTATCGTATACGCATCGGAAGCTACCATGCCTGTATTAATTAAACCTTCTGGTACTCCATCATAAATTACCTGCCACTTTTTCAGCTGCGGAGGAGTTAGATTTGTTTCATCTCTAGCCTGAAGTCGTAATTTCAAGTATGGATATTGCTGAGAATTGATAAAATCAATAGACAATGGACTTGTTTTCACATCCGTAGCAACTACCGTTTCTGCCCCCTGCAGATTCACTCCCACAATATCAAGTTGCCACTGATCTGTTACTGGTTTTTCAGAAACCTGAATAGTATGATACATAGTACCCCACAAAGAAGCTGGTCCAATCAGAGAGGAAGTGATAACTCCATTATCTACACGTCCCTGTAACGTATAAGCCAAGGCTATTGCTTGCTGTGAGCCTTCTATACTTCCGCTATAATCCGGATAGATTTCTGTTGCCGAACCAGCTGTTGCCCCTTTTTGTCCTATAATAATATACGGGTCACCACTTTTCAGGTTGTTAATCTTTGACACATCAGACCCTATACTTACCAGGAGTTGTTTGGTAGCAGCTGACCAGTTGGTAAAATCTACAGAACCGGCAGTGAATAATAAAATATAGTCATTGCTACCTACCTGATTGATAAAATCGGCCAAACCACCACCAGCAATATAGCTATTGGTCAGATAATGTGCGGCAAAAGGTTCACGACCACAATTCAATGAAGCAACTACACTATAGGGCTGTACATTTCCTCTATGAAATGCTACAGCAATCAACGTATTGGGATCTGAGGCAGGACTACATCTGCCACCTGTTACAACTGGGCCTTCATTCAAAAGTAGCTCTACCTGTTTGTAGGCATCTGTCTGATTCTGGTAGCCATATGTTTTAACAGATATATCCATTGTATTTCCGGTGAACTCCCACTTCAATGTTTCTGTGTTACGTTTTACAGAAGATAAACCAGCTTTCGAAAACTGAGGAAATTTAGTTTGCGACCATCCTTCCGGGCTTTTATTTATATAGATGAAGGAACTTTCCATCCAGCTATTATCATTCCCAATCGGTCTGTCTGCCAAACTAATACGCCAGTAATACACAGTGCTATCATGAGAGGCTGTCTTGCTGAGAAGATCGGTTTCCCAGTTCACCAGTAAACTACCCGATACAGTAGTTTCTATTTTGGCAGCACTTGAGAACGTAGCTGAAGTATCCAGTTCTATTTTATAAGATCTGGTCTCCAGGGGTGTTATCGTTGATTGGGCTACAAACTTTACAGGTTGAGAACTTACAATACTATATTCTCTTGGAAACAAAGGAATTGCACCTACTATTGGAATATCTATCTCCTTGGATGCCTGATTGTTTTGTTCATTACTTTCATCAATCTGATTAGCAGGATCTACAAATACAGTAAATGTCTGTGTACCTCCTATATATTTCTGTGTATTAGCAATAGTTACATACACAGTATCAGTAAAACTGATTGGATTAAAATAGGTTGTGTCAGATGGTTGAATAGTACCATCTCCAAACCGACGAGTTACCGTTACACCAAATTTCTTATTCAGCGTTTTACCATAATTAGTCACTACCACCCCTATCCGGAATGAGTCTACTGCGGCAGTAAGCTGTGAGCCATCAAAAGATTGGGCAAAAATTCCGGTTTCTGTAATAGCATAATCGGGCTTACTGAATGGCACCAATACCACAGCTGGGTCTCCCTGTAAAACCATCTGCTCAGCATGTGTTAGCCCTAATGTCCAGTTCGTCATTAGTGTAACATACCGACGGATAGTCTCTTTTTGTACATTGCCGATGGACTTCCCTAACATTGTACTATCCGCAAAAGCAGTCTGATAAAATAGTGTGGAATAGGCATGTAACTCACTGGCATAGCCAGCAGAAGAATGTGCAATCCAGGCAATAGCACCCCGATCTGATCTTCCCATAACCCAATCTTCAGCATACGTGTATTGGTTATTGAACACGTCTCCGGATTGACATCCATTTACCAAAACAAGCGGATATTTTCCCTGATTTTTATATCCTAGTGCTTCATCAGTTGCATAACCAATTTCTATATCATTTACCGTTCTACCTGAGTGGCCAAACATAGTTACCAAACTTGCTCCTTCATTCAACTGTTGAGATATGTTGATCTGCTCTACTTCATTACCTGTTTGTTTGGATAGTGTTTGCACTTTTCCTCCAAAATATTCACCCTCAATAATAGATTTATAACTATCAATGTAAGATTTAAAATTACTTACCTCTGCAGCAGTATGACCACCGGAAAGATGGATTATATTTTTACGCCAGACTTCATTAGGAGATAGAGCTTCATGTTCTTTTACCTTAACCAGATAATTATATACCTGTTGTGGCTCAAGAGCACTGATACGGCCTGTAGCCAGACCAGGAACCAAAGAAATACCACTTAATGTATCGGAAAAGAGGTAATCAGATCCCGGTTTGCCATCAGAAGGAACGTAATCATAAATAGTTTTAGCCACATTTATAAAATTGGTGGCTCTGCCAGGAGCGTTACGTACCATCTCAGGAGAAATTCCCCGTCCGATAATAAATAAATAGCCTGGTTTACTATTGTTATACATCCACTTTACAAACCGGGCAATTCCTACGGGTGTATACTCGCCATAACTAAACTGATTATACAGCTGATCAACATTTGCAATCAGGGTATCATATCCTCCACCTGCTGTAGAGGCCCGATACTCTGCATAAGCCTGAACAGGATCAGCCACTGAACTAACAGGCTTTCGGAGTGCTGAATTTGTCACAATCAGATAGTTCGGCTTTACAGAACTAAAGTTGCGAAAGGATACTTTTTTGATAGTCCCTGTAATAGAAGATGCATTGGCATTAGCGAATACAACTGTACCATTAGAAAGAGTAGCAGCTAACTTTCCATTGACGGTAGTAGCAGTTATGCGCCGGGGTGAATCAGTTGAAGTAATGTCGTACAGTAAGGTACCTGTAGTCGGATTGTTAATCTCAAAATAATGCTGAGAAGTAGATCCTGCTTCTATGGTAAAGGTTTTTTGTATACTTCCAGCCATATCCCAGGCCTGAGGATATATCAGCCGAATCAGCGAAACAGACATGGCATCCGGATTGGAATCTGAAGTCCCATTTACCCTCAGGCGTACAGAAAGTGCACTTGCAGATAAGTCCGCAGTTTCAATAGTGGTACTCAATTTACGTGTATTGTGATAACTAAAACTAACTGTTCCTAATGATCGCAGTGAACTAGTAGAAGATCCGGCAAATATTTCTCCCACATGAGAGTAATTATTTCTCCCAGCTACAACTACCTCTAGTTTTGGTTTATAAGACGTATTTACAATCGTCCCTAGATTGGCTAAGGTATAATCAACACTTATAAACTTACTTGTATAGGCTCCAGTCCACCCTTCTCCATAATCATAAAAACTGTGCTCTCCTTCTGCATTACCTATATATTCAGGATATACTTTTCCATGGTCATATTCACTTTTAAGCACCAAAATGCTTTCGGCCCAATGAAATGCTTCTACAGTGAGATTGTTGGTGTTTGATTCGTTTACTACCGACATTCTCTTTCCTAATCCATTATCCAGCCGCCAGGTGATGAAATAATATGTAGTATCAGAATATAGATTGTAATACTTATGTGGTTGAGCCTCTGCAGGACGGTATAATTCAGCATCCAGTGTTCCATCATTTCCTTTCCCATAAAACTCCACATAATCTGCCTCATCAAAAAAGGCATCTGATTCACCTGAGACAAAAATAGATTGCTCCACTCCTCTGTGAAAAATCTGAATTCGTCGGGGATCAATGGTTGTTAAAGGGAGTCCCGCCTGTGTTAGGTCCTGATACGTTAACCGGTATATTCCCTGTTGTGTAACAGGAATCTTATAATATTGCTGGGCATAGTTAATCCACTCGTTGCCATAGGTTTGAGCAGAGGTCTGCAGACTTGTCAGAAGTATGATGGCAAGAGCAGTCAAAATCCCCCAGCCCCTTCTTTTACAAAACATATTGGAGAAAAAGAAGTGATGAATACTTGGCAGAAATTTTTTATTGATGATCACGGATCAAGGTAGTTTCGTAAATACAAATGCGATAGAGAATAGTATGTCACTTAAGAATCAGAAGCCGACCTTAATAGAAAATACATTGGAATAAAGAGATTCGGATTGATCTCCTATATTGGTAAGTGCATAATCGATCTGAAATTTATTAATTCGAACACCTACACCCATATTGGGTTCAAATGTGGTTCTGGTTTTTGTATATAGATTTGTTTGCTCATCTACTTCCTTCACCTGTTGAATATTACCAACGCCTGCCCGAAAAAAGGCAACCTTCTTATAATCAAATTCCAAACCTATGCGAGGATCTATTGAAGTAAAGCCAGATTTCACAAGTACGTTTCGCTCGCCATCAAACGTAAAGTCAGCATCCAAAGTAGCCAATACCCCAAACGTTTCTTTAATACGCCAGCTATGTGCTATTCCTATCGAAAGTTTGGGAAGCGTAAGTTCTGTATAATTTCCTCTGAGAGTATTATTAGTTTGCCCATACACCTGTTCAAGTAATGCTGTATTCACTGACCAGGTATTAAATGTACTTGTTACATCACGTGCAGCAATCCCTATACGCCAGTTTTTTCGTTCCCACATAGCTCCGACATCCAATCCAAATCCCCAGGCATTGGCAAACGAACCCGCCACCCGATGAATGATTTTTACGTTAGCACCCAGTTTCAGTCCTTTGAGCTTTGGAAATTTTCGGGCATAGGATAATAAAAAGGCATAATCTGCAGCAGAGAAAAACCGGATATTATCATAATTGATAGCTCCGTTAGCATCAAACAAGAATCGGGTGTCAGGAATATCGTCTACAGCAAATCGGATAACAGATACACCCAAATGACTTACAGAATCAATAGGAGTAGCAAAAGCAGCATAATCATATTTTGCAATACCTGCAAAGTACTCCGCATGCATAAGAGAGACCTCGTACTTAGTGCGGATATCCAATAAAGCAGAGGGGTTCCAGTAACCAGCAGTTACATCATTTACAGCAGCTGTTTGAGTACGTCCCATACCCAGTGCCCTTGCTCCTACTCCAATTGCAAGAAACTCATTGCTATACTTAGGCGTAAGCACCTGTGCCTGAGATATAAAAGACACAAAAAATATACAGACAACGTAAAAATATTTCATAAATAAACTATACCTAATTGCTTACTATCTAAACAGATACAGTTCGTAAACTTACGGAAAAAACCTATGGCAGACAATGCGCGAAACATACTACATTCACTCAGGTGTAAGATATTATAGGATATTATAGGATATGAAGTGGTTACCTTTTCTGTTTCTTATACCACCTTTTAGAATTCAGGTTCGACTCTTAAAGATAAAGGTGTTACACTACCTCTTTTAGTAAAGTTTCTCTCTCTAAATCAGAGTATTCAATTTAAGCACCAACCATTTTTATATCTAACTCAATAATAAATATCATTTTTCTTAGAAAAAACCATTCGAAAAACTAGCTTATCTTAGCTAAATGCCGTATTATTGGCCTGGCTTATTTTTTAGTATCTCACCTGTTAAAAAAATAACACACAAACTTTCACAATCATGAGCACTTCGATTAATAAAGATCGCTTGTTTATAGCCAGTTGTATGGCTCTTATTACAACAGCGATGGCATTTGGTATCAGAGCAGGAGTTTTAGATAAGATTGGTACGCAATATGGTATCACTCCGCTGGAGCTAGGTTATATTGTAGGAACTGCTTTTTGGGGATTCACCCTGGGAATTATCTTTGGAGGCCCACTTTGTGACTTTGTAGGTATGAAAAGGCTAATCTATCTGGCGTTTTTCGGCCACCTGATAGGTATCATCATGACTATTTTCTCAACCAGTTTCTGGTCTTTCTATATATCCACACTTTTTGTTGGAGTGGCAAACGGATTAGTTGAAGCAGTTTGTAATCCTCTGGTTACCTCTCTTTATACCAATAACAAAACTCAAAAACTTCATCAGTTCCATCTATGGTTTCCAGGTGGCATCCTGATAAGTACCTTGATTGTGTATCTGCTCAGCAATATATTAAATCTGGGATGGCAGGTACAGATTGCAACTATGCTGATTCCTAATATTGCCTATGGTATTATGTTCTGGGGACAGGAATTTCCTCCTACCGAACGAGTAGCAGCAGGTGTAAGTAATAATGAGATGGTAAAAGCTTCTATCTCTCCTCTCTTTATTTTTATGGTAATCTGCATGTTTCTTACAGCTACTACGGAGTTTGGCCCCAACAACTGGATACCAACCTTTCTGAAAGGTGGTAGTGTCCCATCTATTTTGCTTTTAACAGGTACGACACTGGTGATGGTTATCTGCCGGGCATTTGCAGGGAATTTCATCCATAAATTCGAGAATGCCTGGGTATTATTATTTTCAGCTGTAGTCTCAGCATTAGGTATTTGGATGATCAGTAAAACGTCTGGTAACCTGGCCTTTGTTGCTTCGCTGGTTTTTGGAGCAGGAGTAAGCTTCTTCTGGCCTACTATGTTAGGTTTTGTATCAGAAAATATACCTAAAACGGGTGCCCTGGGACTCGCAGTAATGGGAGGTGCCGGAATGCTGGCACAAGCCTTTGCGCTTCCAATTATTGGAGATATCTATGCTAATCTGCAAGAAGCTAAAGTTGCTTCTGGTCTTAGTACAGATGCCGCACAACTGGAAGCAGGTATGCAAACTTTACAATATATAACAATCATCCCGCTGTTTCTGATAGCAGCATTCACCGGTCTTGTCATTTATAAAAAACGTAATAGCACAGTGAAACAGCAGCTGGCATAATTAGATCTTTTTAGAATACAATCTTCGCATCCTCATTCGTTTTACTTTATGTATAACAGTGAGGATGTTTTTTTATAACATACTTTTGAAGATTAGTATAGATCATCCATACTGAAACACACTGTTTTATAATCCCATATATTTTTCAAAAACAAAAATACTGTATATTTAACTATAGGTCGGACATCTAACAATCTGATTACTAACTCTTGTCTTTTTTCAAGACAGGTGATTGACCGAACAAGAGTTTTTGTCATTTTCCCTTACAGTTGGAAGATGAAGCAAAATGCCATATCTTGCCACAGCGCAATACAATAAAAAACAGTTTTAATCTAAAATACAGCCCGCAAATACAGGTTTACAAAGCTGAAATATTGATTCTGATAATGTCAAAGCCCTCTCTTTTCATAATACTTCTTGGCTTATGTCTGATTGCATGTACCAGCACCAAACAAAATAGTAGTGCCGACGAAAACAAAGCACTGCATGGAACATATCGTATTGCATTAATACCCAAAGGCACTACTCATTCGTACTGGCTGGCTGTACATGCAGGGGCGGAAAAAGCTGCCCAGGAACTAGGAGTGGAACTGATATGGCAGGGACCTCAAAAAGAAGATGACAAGCAGGGTCAAATTCAAACAGTACAACACTTTACATCGCAGTCAGTAAATGCTATTGTGTTAGCCCCCATTGATGTACATGCGTTGGCACCTTCAGTAGCCTCGGCCTCCAGACAACATATACCTGTTATTATCATTGACTCAGATTTAGACTCACAGGATTTTCATTCTTTTATTGCTACTAATAACAAACTGGCAGGCAAGCTTTGTGCAAAACGTCTATGTGAGCTGCTGGAGGGTAAAGGAAAAGTAGCCATGCTACGTTATCATGAAGGATCGGCCAGCGCCATGGCACGGGAAGATGGTTTTCTGGAAGGCCTAAAAGAATATGGACCGTCAATCGAACTGGTATCAAGCAATCATTATGCAGGTGTCACAATAGAAAAATCTGTCCATGCCTCTCTGAACTTATTAAACAGCTGTAGTCAGTTGGATGGTATATTTACGCCAACGGAACTCACAACTCAAGGTATGTTACAGGCTCTGGAGATGCGGGGAAAAGCAGGTCAGGTAAAATTTGTGGGTTTTGATTCCAATACCACGTTGCTGGACGCCCTGAAAAAGGACAAATTACATGGACTTGCTATACAGGACCCTTTCAAGATGGGATATGAAGGAGTAAAAACAGCTATTGCGATACTAAAAAATCAGCCTTTCGAAAAACATATCGATACTGGTATTATCATAGTGACTAAAGAAAATCTCAACGATCCTATGGTAACCGAACTACTCAATACCAATCTAAACAGATGGTTAAAAGAATAAGGTAACCATCTGTTTAGTAATTAGATACTATCTGTATTTAGGTGTATGTACATCCAGAAACTTCGAAGAAGCATTATTCCACCCCTCTATTGCTTTCTTGCGTCCATTATTTAACTGAGTAGTTACACTATTGAAATCATTAATGCCTTTGTTCATATCCTGAACCGCTTTATTATACTGAGCAACATCGTCTTTGGTTCTTTCTTTTTCACGTTTTGCTTCAAATGCCTTTCTGATTTTATCAAAATTTTCCTCTTTCAAATAGAAATCTGTCATTACCGGAATCTGTGTATTACATTCCTGAATATAGAATTGCAGTGCCTGCCGACATCCATTTTCCAATGTATTATCACCAAATAAGGCAGGAGTGGCTTTCAATTTTTCAATCCCTTCCTGGCTATATTTTAATAAAGTATTTTTACTCTGTTCGATAGCATTGATATCTTTCTTCTGAATTGCTTCACTCAAATACATTTCCTGCTTATAGCTTTTGAAGAAAATAAGATATACCACTCTATGATAATCTGTTATTTTTCCAGCTTTTGCAGCTTTCTCTGATAACTCATCTTTTGTATCAACCAGTTGAACATTATGGTCTTTGGCAAACAATTTCTCAGTTAGCTGAAGACGGTCATTGGCCTGTTCGATTTTTTCACTAGCAAGATCCTGAGCCAACAGATAAGCCTCCATAGCATCATATGATTGTTCTGCCACATCCTCCAGATTCACAATTTTGCCATAGTCTTCATTTAGGATGTGTGAGGTAATCAAATAATAGTTGGCTGTTGAATCGCGTAATGTCTTATCGCCTTCATAAGCAGGCATTGAACTTACCTTCTGACGGGCTTCTGCTACGGTTTTAATCAGTTCCTTTCGGCGATTTTCAATCTTCCGGGCACTTTTGCCATGGCCAACTGCACTTGTATAACTAAGAAAGTCTTTTGTAATCTCCCGATGTTGCTGACTTATATAAGTCATATAAGAACCTGCCTGTTTGGGATTGTAATCCTGTGCATGTACTGAAATTTGTGTAATACTGAAAAAAGAAATAAAACAGAAAATTGAGTGTAATGTATATTTCATAAAGTGTTTAATATGTTTTAAAATAAAAACATGTTTGACGGTGTAATTTCCCCTAAAGATAATTCTTTTTTCAGAATCAATTATTTAGGGAGTTGGGAGAAGATTTTACCAGAATGTAATGAATTTGTTCATTCTTCTTATTTACATATAGCTTTAACCTCAGCAACATACTCACTCACAACATTTTATCTACAGACATTACTTACCCATACAGGCCATATCTTATAATATTTTCTTTCAAATTCTCTTAATTTCTGGTAATGAGTTAGTTACTTACAATTTGCGAACTGAGGATGATTCATAAGGAAGTGTAATAACAATGCTATCTCCGACTTGCCATTGAGTAGGATTTTGTACTGTTGAAGCACCACTATCCTGAAAGATCCGATGGGTGCTATCAGATGCATGGATAGTAAGAATGCAGCCTCCTTCTACTGTTTCGACTTTAATAAGAATACCTGTTAATTCTATATGATGATATTTTTTGGGAGCATATAATAGATCTGCGGGCTTCCCCTGCTTTATTATTTTTCCCTGTTCTATTTTTATTACAACATCGGCCATCTTACGAATTTCTTCTATATCATGGCTTACCAGAATAGTTGTAAGAGAAAAATGTCTATGTAACCGAAGGGTTTCATCCTGTAAACGAGTTCTGGTTGCTTGATCCAGAGACGAAAAAGCTTCGTCCAAAAGAAGCAATGAAGGATTATGCGCCAGGGTACGACACAAAGCTACCCGCTGCTGTTGTCCGCCAGACAATGTGCCCGGCTTTCGGGAAGATAGTTGAGTCAGATCAGTCAGTTCCAGAAGTTCATCTACCCATCGTTTATCTCTATGATCAGCCAAGCCATATTCAATATTTTGTCGTACTGTCATATTGGGAAACAAGGCATATTCCTGAAACACCATCCCAACCCCTCTCTTTTGTGGACTTACATGAATGCCTTTTTTCTTATCAAACCAGATTTGTCCGTTTACCTCGATATGTCCATCATCAGGTTTTGTTAAGCCAGCCAGCATCCGAAGCAAGGTAGTTTTTCCAACACCCGAACTTCCATACAAAGCCACAACGGATCCGGTTTCAATCTGCATCTCTATCGTAAGCATTTGATCCCCTTCTGAGGTATGGATATATTTAGAGAGTTGGAGATCAATCATAGGTGATATGAATAAACGACAGTATTTTTTTTCTTTTAAAATAGTGTATGAGATTGAGTTCGTCTGGAGAGTCGATACAAAGCAATCAATAATACAAAGGAAAACAGTAATAAAGCCAACGCATACTGATTAGCTTGTTTGTATTTCAGATCTTCTACCAGATCATAAATTACAATCGAAGCAACACGCGTCTCACCGGGAATATTGCCTCCAATCATCAAAATCACGCCAAATTCTCCCATAGTATGTGCAAAGGCAAGTACAATACCACTTAGCAGAGAAGGTTTGATGTTTGGTAAAATCACTTTCCATAGAGTAGTCATCCGCGATTTGCCTAGAGTATAGGAAGCATCCAGTAGAATAGAGGGGAAATTTTCAAAACCTGCCTGTATAGGATGTACCATAAAAGGCAAACTATATATTGTTGAGCCTATCAGAATGCCCGAAAAGGTAAAATTAAGTGAAACATGCAGATACTTCTCCAACCAGTGTCCCAACATATTCTCAGGGCTGAATGTAACCAATAGATAGAACCCCAATACAGTAGGTGGCAATACCAGAGGTAAACTAATCAGGGCTTCTATAATGGGCTTGATCCGAAAACGAAAAAAGGCCAGACCATAAGCCAAAGGAATACTTACTATCACTAAAATAAAGGTTGTACAAAAAGCCAGCTGACATGTCAGCAACAACGTTTCAAGATACTCTTCCATAAATCCAATTGTACCTGTTAATATGCTACTTAGGAAGAGAAAAGCCAAACTTTTGTAATAGGGACTTAGCAGAGGGAGAGCTTATAAAAGTAGAAAATAGTTGTGTCCCTTTTTTCTTTTTACCACGCTTTAAAATTACATACGCTTGTTCCAGAGGAGTATGTGTAGTATCTGGAATAACATAATACTTTCCCTGATTCTGAAGTTCAGGACTCATCACCAATGATAAGGCAACAATCCCAATATCAGCAGCGCCAACAGATATGTATTGTGCAGTCTGTGAGATATTTTCACCCAATACCAGTTTAGACTTTATCTTATCATACAATTTGTAGTGAATGAGACTTTCCTTAGCCTTCTTCCCATAAGGAGCATGTTCCGGATTAGCAATCGCAATTTTGTTGATTGAAGGATCAAGTACTGTATTCATTCCTTTGGTCACTGGATTAAGTTTCTTGCTCCATAGCACAAGTTTTCCAATAGCATAGAGATTCACAGAGGAGGCAGTAAGCTTTTTTTCCTGTAATTGAAGGGGATACTCTTTATCAGCAGAGAAGAATATATCAAAGGGAGCCCCATTGGAAATCTGATGGAAGAACTTACCCGAAGAACCATAGATAACAGTCACTTTATAAGATGGATACGTTTTTTTAAAGACTGTCACCAGTGAATCCATTGCGAATCGCAGATCAGAAGCAGCCGCAATAGTAATTTCTTCTTCTTGGGGAGTAGAAGGCTTTACAGAAGATACCCCATTTCCAAATAATGAGAAAACGAGTAATCCAAGAATTGTATATTTCATTGTGTTGAAGTAGTTGCTTTCACAAAAATAAGGCATGAAAGGTACTATCCTACTAAAAAGGGGTTGCTCATTCAAACTCGTGATAGAGAAAGTATCTCATTTCATAAAGTATCATTCTGTCTTGCTGAAAATCTGACAAGAATCATCTTTTAGTGTACTAAATATTACATAACGCATAGTTCAGAGATCCTATTTTTGTATCGTACAGTATTCAGAATTTCATTAGAAACCAACTACTAACCATGAAAGTCGAACAAATTTATACAGGCTGCCTAGCAGAAGCTGCCTACTACATTGTTTCAGACGGAGAAGCTGCTGTCATAGATCCACTACGGGATATCCAACCTTTTATTGAACGGGCAAACCAGGATAATGTCATAATCAAATATGTTTTTGAAACACACTTTCATGCAGATTTTGTATCAGGGCATCTGGATCTGGCTGAAAAAACCGGAGCAGAGATTGTGTTTGGACCATCCGCACAACCTGCCTATCCAGCCCTTATTGCCAAAGATGGCCAAGAGTTTCGAATAGGAAAAATCAGTATTCGGGCCATTCATACACCTGGACACACCATGGAATCTACGTGTTATCTTTTATTGGATGAACAAGGGAAAGAAGTAGCTATATTTACCGGAGACACTCTTTTTATTGGAGATGTAGGACGTCCGGATCTGGCGCAGCATGTAATCAGCGGACTAACAGAAGAAAAACTTGCCGGACATCTATATGATTCTCTGCATACCAAAATACTTCCTTTATCTGATACCATTATTATTTATCCAGGTCATGGAGCAGGCAGTGCCTGTGGTAAGAAAATGAGCAACGAAAGGACTGATACTCTCGGTAATCAGAAAAAACACAACTATGCACTAAATCCCAACCTTACCAAAAAACAATTTATTCAGCAAGTTCTGGATGGATTAATGCCTCCTCCTGGTTATTTTCCATATAATGTATTACTCAATATAAAAGGATATGAAAAGCTGGATAAGGTTATTGAACGAGGTAATAAGGCACTTTCTCATGGTACATTTGAAGCTATAGCAAACACAACAGACGCCATTATACTGGATGTCAGACCCGCACAGATTTTTGCCAAAGGATTCATTCCTGATTCGATCAATATAGGTCTGGACGGGCAGTTTGCGTCCTGGGTAGGAACACTGATAACCGATTTGAAACAACCGATTTTACTGGTCACAGAATCAGGAAAAGAACAGGAAACGATTACTCGTCTGGCACGTGTAGGGTATGATAACTGTATAGGTTATCTGGAGGGTGGTTTTGAAACCTGGAAAGTAGCTCAGATGGAAACGGATCAGATAGAATCCATTTCAGCAGAACAATTCTCGGAACTACTTATTGAAAAATCCAAGCTAGCAGTTTTGGATGTGCGAAGAAAGAGCGAATACGATTCTGAGCACATTGTAGGTGCTGAAAATCTACCTTTAGACTTTCTTAATCAATACATGTCACAAATTAAGCCTGAACAAACATATTATGTGCATTGTGCAGGTGGCTATCGATCTATGACAGCTATTTCTATATTAAAAGCTCGTGGCTTTCAAAATTTGGTAGATGTAAAAGGTGGGTTTTCTGCCATTAAGTCTGTTAATAAAGTTCCTTTAACAGAGTATGTCTGCCCTACAACTCTTCTATAAAAGAATGGCTAAATCCTTCCTGTAAAAACCTCTCTTTTGCAGGAAGGATCAAAAAAGAAGAATAAGCATCCTTCCAATCCCTCCTGTTATCCTCATTACAATCTATTTCAGTCTTATCTGAAATCTCTGCTCATTCTTCGTAAGGGCATGCTTTTTTTGAGAGTTAAACAAATGTCTTTTTTTATACTCTCTTTATATCCTGTTTTGTTTATTGACAGTTGTTTTCAGATAATTTCCCTGAATAATATTCAGGATGGTGCATAGTTTCAAACAAAACAGTCTTATAAATTATGCTATACTATTTAATTGACGATGACGAAACCTCCCGACTAATATTTGAAAAACAACTCGAAAAAACAGTCGGTAAAAATCAGCTTCTTTCTATTCCTGTTGAATACACCCATCCACTATACACATCAGATACAGAAAGTAACAAACAAGCTGAGCTCTTTCCAACAGATACACAATCAAAGGCAAAAGTAAAGCTACAAAGTTTTTCTTCTGCTGTTTCTGCTCTTACTCTTATTCGCAAGCACTTCCTTTTGGGTAATTATACTTCTTTACCAGACTGGATATTTCTTGATATTATTATGCCTGGTATTGATGGATGGCAATTTCTGGATAAACTAATGGAATTATTCAGAACTGTTCCCAGTGCCAAAGACACAGGTATCAAAGTAGGCGTTTGCCTGCTTACAGCCTATGTAAATCAATATGATCTTCAGCGTGCACAGCAATATCCACTTGTTAAAGATTGCTTATTAAAACCTCTTACAGCTATAGATTTAAAGCTGGTTACCCAGATTTAACATGTACCTGTTAGCGGAGGCACCATCTTTTACATTCTATATAAAGATATTTGGACTGTTGCGATGTTTATACAGGTCTCTGAATATCTATTGGAATACGGGTAACTAAATGAAAGGAGGCTTTATGCAAATGACTTACTCACAACCAGCAAACCTTCAATGGTTGCTCAATAAAGTGCAGAAGGACTCAGAATTAAAGAATATGTTTGTCTATCATCTCCAATTGGCGATACACTATCAGAATGGATGTGATGAACAAATTGACAATCTCCAGAATCAGGACCTTCAGGAAAGCTTCACTTTGATGAGGCATCTATATGAGGCCAGTCACGAATTATTACATTTTTATATAACACAGAATCTGTCCTACAGGTCCTTTGCCAATGATATCATGCAGATCGTTGACAGCCCTGCGGCAGAACTTGAAAGCGTTCTTCTGCAACTAGACATCCATAGACAAGTAGATGATCAGGTAAGAGATACTAAAGGACTACTAAATCATGAAGGATCAGCACCTCCTATGAACGACCAGGACAGGATTATTGTAAGATCCTGAGAAATTCTACAGCAAAAATATGGCTAAACAGCATAAAAATTGTGCACTCCACACTTTGAAAAATAAGTGTGGAAGTATAGCTACATATACAATACTCATGTCTGTCCCATAGGCATTCTTTTTTATCTATAGGTAATACACCCTATAAAATTAACTAGCGATGAGAAGAGATGGAAAAACAACCAGCCTATGGCAAGATCAGATGCCTGATTATAAGTCTGAAAATCAAGTTCTGAAATCTGATAAAATTTATGATGTTTTGGTCGTTGGAGGAGGAATCACAGGTATAACGACAGCTCTTCTATTACAAAAATCTGGTAAGAACTGTATAGTTGCAGAAGCCCACTCCATTGGGTTTGGGACTACAGGAGGAACAACAGCCCATCTGAACACTATGCTTGATACAGATTATCACACCTTAATTAATGATTTTGGAGAGAAAAGTGCTCAAATGGTAGCTGGTATTACTCTAGAAGCTATTAACACGATCAAGCGACTAGCCTCTGACTATCAGGCAAATTGTGCATTTAAAGAAGTACCGGGTTATCTGTTTGCCCAAAATGAAGAGCAGGCAAAGTATTTAGACAAAATAGTTGAAGCTTCTCGTAAGGTTGGGATTTCTATCGAGTATACAGATCAGATTCCACTACCTGTTACATACCCAAAAGCAGTAGTGTTTGACAAACAAGCGCAGTTTCATCCCACCCGATATGTATTTGCCTTAGCACAAGCGTTTGAGAAAATGGGAGGAACTTTATTGCAACATTGTCAGGTTACCAACATCGATGAAGGTGATAGTATTCAGGTAACTACTTCACAGGGCATTATTCAGGCAAGGAAACTCGTATATGCTACCCATATACCACCGGGTGTAAATTTGCTTCATTTTCGTTGTGCACCCTATCGAAGTTATGTACTGGCCGTAACATTACACAACGAAGAGCAGTATCCTGATGGCTTGGTATATGACATGGAAGACCCTTATCATTATTACCGTACACAGGAAATAAATGGCCAACGTTATTTGATTGTAGGAGGCGAAGATCATAAAACTGCTCATATGGAAAATACGGAGATTTGTTTCCGCAACCTGGAAAGCCATATAAGACAGCATTTTGCAGTAGATCAGATTGCATTCCGATGGTCATCACAATATTTTGAAACTACGGATGGACTTCCGTATATAGGTCACTTACCAGGTGCTTCCGACAATGTGTATGTTGCCACTGGCTATAGTGGTAATGGAATGACCTTTGGTACAGTAGCGGCCATTGTACTTACTGATCTGCTAACTACAGGTCAAAGCTCTTATAAGGATCTGTTTGCTCCTGGTCGGGTGAAACCTGTAGCTGGATTTACTTCTTTTGTAAAAGAACAAGTAGACGTAATTAAAGAATTTGCAAGTAAATGGTTTTCTCAAAGCGATCTGAAAGAACTGGCCGAACTGGCACATGATGAAGCCAGAGTGGTAGAATACGAAGGAACTTCCATTGCTATGTATAAAGATGAACGCGGACAAATACATGCTGTAAATCCAACATGTCCTCACGCTAAATGTGCTGTAGCCTGGAATAGTGCTGAAAAAAGCTGGGATTGCCCATGTCATGGCTCTCGTTTTTCCTGTGATGGCGAACTCCTGACAGGACCAGCACGTAGCAATCTTGAAAAAATCAATATAGATGAACTGGAAGAGGCCGACGGAGAATAGATACAAGAGGGTACAAGTATCAGCTTGTACCCTCTTGTTCTTTAGATACATTTATCTCACTATTTGCCATTGAAGTTAGACTATTTACTCTCACTTCTTCTAGTTACTCCCTCATAACCAGACTACTTATAACGACCAATTGTAGGTAAAAACGACCTGCCTGTCGAAAATAAAGTATAAAAAGCCTAAATCAATTGCAAGAGTCTAATAAATCTTTGTACTTTATAAATAAGAACTCATCCTATCAGGATGTCTCTATCCTAAACACAATAAACTATTTTATCCTTTAGATTTACTTTACCCGTAATAAAGTCTTTGAAAACCATATACTGTCAATAGTATAGTTATTCACCTCTCTCCCATTGTGTATGAAACAGCCACTACTCACAAGACGTAATTTCCTGGAAACGGCAACAACAGCCTTAACAGGAGCAGTTCTTTTGCCACAATCTGTTTTTAGTGCTCCTGCGATTTTGAAAAATCTGGGTAAACCCAATTCAAAATTCAATGGAGTTCAGATAGGTGTCATCACATACTCATTCAGAAGTTTACCCAGCAATGCCGAACAAATTCTCCAATACTGTATTGAGTGTAATATCAGCGCCATTGAATTGATGGGCAACGTAGCTGAAGCGTTTGCAGGAGCACCCCATGCTTCTACAGAGCCGATGCAGCCTTTCAGAGGAACTCCAGGTCAACGACCAGAACTAACACCTGAGCAAAAAGCGGAACAGGCAGCCAAGGCCAAAGACATAGCAGACTGGCGGGCAAAAGTTGCTATGGACAAGTTTGAACAGCTTCGTAGCCTATATAAAGCTGCAGGAGTAAGCATATATGCATATAAGCCTAATGCATTTGGAGTTAACAATACAGATAGCGAAATCGACTATGGCCTGCGAGCAGCAAAAGCATTGGGCGCCACCCACGTTACTCTGGAAATGCCAACAGATTCAGCTCAAACCCAGCGCCTGGCAAATATAGCAGCGAAACATAAAGTCCTGGTTGCTTACCATGGACACCTTCAGCAAACTCCTACCTTATGGGATGTAGCCTTGGGACAATCTAAATACAATGCCCTAAACTGCGATCTGGGACATTACACCGCAGCAGGACACAATGCATTGGAGCTACTCGAGGCTAAACATGATCGAATTGCAAGCGCCCATTTGAAAGATAGACAAAATCCTGCTCATGGAAAAGAAAATCTCCCCTGGGGCACAGGAGACACACCCCTTAAAGATATATTACAACTTATGCGGAAAAACAAGTACACATTTCCGGGAACTGTTGAACTGGAATACCAGATACCTGAAGGTTCTACAGCAGTAAAGGAAGTTGCCAAGTGTGTAGAATATTGCCGCCAAGCACTTGAAAAAAACGGATAGGAATGTATTTTCTAAAACAAAAAAAGACGCTGGTGTAATTGATTACATCAGCGTCTTTTTTTGTTTTATTATGTCAGAACAAGAAGTATAAACGACTTCTTGTTGGCATCTTACATATAAATTGTAAAATAACATACAGCTAATAGTATCAGGATCACTCTGCAATAGAAGACCCAACCAACTGTTTTATTTTTTAAAAAAGAATAAGACAACAAAGTCACCAGGTTGATATAAGTAGTTTTCATGGTATGGATAAAGATAAAATTTGTAAAACGTAAATAAATACTTACACACTATTCATATTGCTAATCTGACCTGCCAAAGTTCTGTAACTCCGTAACAGTCTTTCGTAATACTATACTTATATCCGTTTCGATTAGAAAAAGTAAGCGATTTCCGAAAAAAATATTACATAAATCTGACATATATTTTTGCAGGCAGACGATAATCTGTCTGTAGTCTTTAGTTATATTCAGGTCCAATTATTTTTAGCCTTGCTTTTATTCTTGTATTTCTACATTTGACATATCTTTCCTAAAAAGTACATGGGTAATAAAGCCAGAATTCCAGACTCCGAAAATCCACGTGTAGTAATCGTTGGTGGCGGATTTGCAGGTATAGAGCTAGCAAAATCGCTGAATGGAGTAAATGTACAGGTAGTGTTGATTGATAAAACCAATCACCATACCTTTCAGCCTCTTTTGTATCAGGTATCTACAGCCGGACTGGAAGCTGAATCTATTGTTTACCCCTTCCGAAAGATCTTTGATGAACAGCCCAATTTCTTTTTTCGTCTGGCTCAGGTGATTTCTGTTGATACACAGACTCAAGTTGTAGAAACCTCTATTGGCTTTCTGAGATACGACTATCTGGTGATTGCCACAGGAGCTACTACTAACTTTTATGGGAACAAAGAGATTGAAAAGAATTCCATTCCTATAAAAAATATCGTTGATGCCCTTTCACTACGAAATACGATTCTCTCTAACTTTGAAAAAGCGTTGCAAATTGAAGATGATGAACAGTTAAACAGTCTGATTGATTTTGTAATCGTTGGTGGAGGCCCTACCGGAGTGGAGTTGGCAGGAGCACTAAGCGAACTGCGTAAACATGTATTTCCGAATGATTACAAAGAACTGGACTTTCTGAAAATGGACATCCATATCATCCAGAGTGGTCCACGTATATTAAATGGTATGTCAGAGGAAGCATCACTGAAAGCACTGCAATTTTTAGAGAAGCTGAATGTAAAGGTGTGGCTCAACAAACGGGTAGAATCGTATGATGGATACACTGTAGTGCTCGATTCTGGTGAGAAACTGATTACTCGCACGCTTATCTGGGCAGCAGGTGTATCCGGAGCCCCTATTGAAGGACTGGATAAAAAATGTATTCTCAAAGGATCACGTATACAGGTAGACGAATACAGCAAAGTTGTTGGGTATAACAATATTTTTGCCATTGGAGATATTGCAGCAATGGTTACACCTGACAATCCTCAGGGACATCCCATGATGGCCCAACCTGCTATCCAACAAGGCAGACTATTAGGTGAAAATCTAACCTGTATCCTCACCGGCAAACCTTTAAAGCCCTTTCACTATAAAGACCAGGGATCTATGGCTACTATTGGGCGTCACCGGGCTGTTGCAGATCTGAAAATCAGTA
This sequence comes from Xanthocytophaga flava, assembly GCF_030068545.1. Classification (NCBI taxonomy): domain Bacteria; kingdom Pseudomonadati; phylum Bacteroidota; class Cytophagia; order Cytophagales; family Rhodocytophagaceae; genus Xanthocytophaga; species Xanthocytophaga flava. Next base: position 58,000 of record NZ_JASJOR010000022.1, read on the forward strand.
AAAAGGAATATAAAATGCAGGGTTGGTTTGCCTGGTTTATCTGGATGTTTGTCCATCTGATATCAATCATTGGCTTTCGGAACCGCCTGTTTGTATTTCTTAACTGGATATGGAGTTATATAAGTTATGATAAAGGTATACGTCTCATCATTGGCAATCCCAAATCCAATAAGCCTGTAGAAGAAGAAGTTCCCAAAGCACTTAACTAGCTAATGGAGAGGTGACATTATTAACTTAGTGCGTTCTACAATAGACTACCAGCCTGAGAGAGCTAACATAAGGCTTTGCAAATCCTGGTTAATGGAACGTACAGAGGACTGCAATTGATTTAACATATTGGCTCTGGTATGGAGATCATCTTGCTGATACTCTCCACCAGGGCCAAAATATAAGGTTACTTCCCGGCTGTTCATCCCATTCAATGCATACGCCTGCCATCGCTTCCGGATATTTTGAATGACAGATAGTTGAGCAGTGTTGCTAAATGATTTCTCATTTAACATATACCATACAAAAGGAGAATAGATAGAAGAGTTATGGTTATGGTTTTCGTTCCAGATATCTGTAAGCAGATTGCGTTTATGTTCTACAAACAAGGTTTTATGCGATGAAAATGCAGCCATCCCTCCCAATACAGCACTTATAAGTCCACCTCCAATGCCTACTACTTTGTTTGTTTGTTCATTATCAACCAAAGCAGTCGCGCCTGTAGTGACAGCTCCAGTAACAATAGATAATATGGTTAGCTTTCTGATTCGTTTTTCATCTTTCTGATCCAGGTAAGTTGCCAGCTGATCGGCATGTTCTCCGGCACAATCCAGTTCGGCAGCCAGACTTGCAATCTCTGTAGAGGCCAGATGCAAACGACTTTGTATTTTGCTTTGTATAATAATTTGTTCTAATCGGGTATCTGTTGTAACATTTTTCTTTGCTCTTATCCACTGTTGCAGCATGGGTATAATTCCAACTGCATTGGCTACCAGAAGATCGTGTCGGGAAAATCGCCGGACCAGACTTGTATCTTCATTCAGGATTGATTCGATATTGGCTTTAGGCAAGTACAGTGTATCATATGTATAACTAAGAGCAGGTGCACAATAATCTGCCGAACGAACTCCCGACCTGTTTTGAGAAAAAGAGACAGAACTGATAGCCACAACACTCAGGCTCAGATATACAATCTTACAAATCAGACGTTCTCTCATATTATGCATACTATTCAGAGTATAAATAAGTCTTTTCATCATTTGCTTTTATACACCTCCAGGTTTCATGTTGCTAATGCATAAAAGACGAAGAAAGATTCGTTATAATAATAAGAGAAAAGCACCTCGAATGTAAGCACAAACACCTATTTAAAATGAATCAGGGTTTACAGGAAAATACTCCCTTGCAAACCCTGAAAATAAAATGGTACAATGCCAACTCTACTCAATCAGTTCATATGTTTTGTATTCAGCCTTCCAGATAGCAATCACATCACTGAGTCCTACCCACATTTCTCCATGGTCCGGATTATCACTTACCAGCAATAAACGCCCTTCTTCATATTTACGAACCCGCTTTACAATCAGCATGCCTGTTCGCAAGGATAGTACATGAACTCCCTGGGCATACTGCCAGTTACCATCTTCTACCCAGGTACACAAAATGCGACACCCCGGCTTGATGGCAGGATACATGGAATAGTTGATTACCTTAAAAACGACAGTCTTTCCATCATACCGTACACCTGGCTCTTTTACGACACTCTCCTGCTCCAGATTGGAAAGTTCTTTCCAGTCATAGACAAAACTACCATCTACATTTTCCAGAAAGGTTGCACTCACAGACAAAGGAATGATAGGAATTCGGAGACGTTTTATCTGTCTGTCATTCAAACGATCTATTTCTGCAATATTGACTTCTCGAGTATGAGTCTCTGCTCCTTCGGGTTCTATTCCTTCTTCAATAAAATCTACAGTGGTATGATACAAACTTGCCAGTGCATCCAGAATATGGCGTTTGATCTTAATAGAAGAATCAGATTCATACGCATCAATACGACCGTGGGATAGCCCTATTTTTTCAGATACTTCCCGCAAAGTAAGGCCAGATTGTCGACGAAGTTTTGATAAACGAATAGCGCGGTTTTGAGACATAGAAAACAAGTATGTAAACGATAATGAAAATAACCCAGACCTTTTGAAATGAAATAGCCTCAGTATAAGCCCTGACGAATCAATACAAAAACAATACAATCAATTACTACTCCATATCCATTACACTAAAAAAAGCTATAAACAAGTCATTAAATGATAAAAAAAGAATACTAACAAACAGCCATGCACTCTTTCATGTCAGCAAAAATAACAAACAACAATACTTTTCAATAAAAAAATATCAAAAACAGATATTCATATCGTCCATCTTATTGATCATCAATTCTTTTTTTATATAAACCCGATTCATTAAATTTAAATAAGAGGATGTAACAAGCTTTAAAGGAGGTTTCCCGGTTTGCGTATAGTTCACGGCAAACTATTTTTTAGTGGAGGTAAGGCAGTCGGCTTGATTAATAAAGAGATTGCGTTTTATTCATGGCAATTTTTATTTTGACCAGAATTCCGATCAATTTTTTGTTTGCGCATAACTCACCGCAAAAACAAAATCTGATCGGAATTCACCGCAAACAACCAACTGCCTTGAATTCCGATCACTCTGATCAATGCGGTGAATTATATGCAAAGCAAGTTTCGTCCTAGATAAAACGCAAGAACAAGACTTGCTATAACTATTGTAGAGAGACACGAAAAAAGGTCTGAGAATATATATCAGACCTGGTAAGCCTTTATCTGAAATTCAGGTTGAATCATTTTTGAATAACATGCACCATGCTACTGCTTGATAATACGGGATGAAGCTTTTCGCCCGTTGTGTGTTGTATAAGTGAGACAGTATTGACCTGAAGGCAGCTGAGATGTATTCACATAACATTTGTTACCTTGTGCCGTATAGGGGAGCTTATAGGAAGTACCTAACAGCGTATATGCCACTACTGAACGAATTGTTGTTGCATCTTCCACCTCAATAACTAAATAATTGCCAGTAGGATTAGGGTACAATAATCCGAAGGTACTTGTATTTTTCTCTGTAGCAGTAGGTCCAGGAGATATGTAGGCTATCTTATACGCCAGATCTTTTCGGAATGAAGGCAAAAGGACAGTAAGAGAATCTGTTGTTGCTGTAATCTGGCTCTGGCCTACCAAATCACCTGTTACTGGATTCATAAATGAAACATCATAGATTCCTCTCTCCATCTTTCCAATCTTTAGGGAAGCACTACTGATTACGGTAATAGTTGTAGAGTCAGCCCACTCACCATAGGATGTATTGTTCACATACCCATAGGCCTTTTTAGTACCTGTAAACCCAAATGCCTCCAACGGACGAATAGCCACATTGCTAAACTGAATCTGACCAAACTGTATCCAATCCTGACCAGAATTAAATAGCCGAATCACATGTTGTCCGGCAGGGAGAGAGCCTATCGTAAATACTCCTTTAGCTGTAACATTCCAGGTTGTTTTCAGCGTATTATCGACATAGACCTCTATTGTCTTGTTTCCGGAACCGGATAGGTCGTTGACCTGCAAGGTAACAGAGCCTGTACCTTGAAAGGTAACTGTAAATTGAAGGTCCCGGTTACGATTCTGCCAGGAGCCGTGAATATAATTTGTCAAAGTGGTTGTGCTGGAGGCATTACCTGAGGCATCAATAGTGCTGGTAAATGGGTCTGGACTGTTTGTTCCTGACCAGTCTGACACTCCGGGAGCCACATTGACTGTACCTACTATGGCCGGATTATTGGCAAACGGAATTGTACGTGATACCCCATCCGTCTCATGTACAATATCTATCTCATTCATAAACTGGCTAAAGGGCTTATACATACTGTATAATCCTTTGGCTTCGATATAGGTATCCCAAAACCAAAACATAGCAGGTGCTCCACTCATCATACTTGTCCACATGGTTTTGCGTACATGATCTCCCCAGTTATCCGGGTGTGAGCCATTCTGCGGATATTCAGTTCCACTGCCAAACTCTCCATTCATCATGGATTTGGTATAGGGAATAAATGTTTGTATCTGGTTATACACAACCTTATCAATACTACCTGAATAGGTATGCCACTGAAGCTGATCCATGGCAACATTGTCATTCAACAAAGGAAGAGTAGAATTATCTTTCCCACTACTGGTATTGACAATATGTTGGTTTACGTCAACGGATTTAAGATACTGACTCATTTCGTCATGCCAGCTATCGATTGCGGTATTTGTGCCGTCTGAATATTCTACCTCATTAAACAACTCCCAGCTCATAATAGCAGGCGAATATCCCCATCTCGCCACAATGTAACGATACATTTTCTGTGTTTGCTTTTTGGCGTCTGCGTTGGTAAAAAAATCACCTGCATTGGCAAGAAAACCGCCATTGGTTGTATTGTATGGGTTATCATCCCACTCTGGATTGACCTTGGTTGAGTACTGTCCATGATGTTGTAATACCAGCTGCATATACACGCCATTAGCCTCACACAATGCTACTGTTGAGTCGAGTATACCTGCAGCAGACTGGCTATACTTTCCCAATCCATTGTACCACCCCGACCAATGATCAGTCTTCCATTCAAGTGCTTGCCGGGCAAAGTCTGTAAGCCAGTATCGCATCCAGTTCACCCCATTAGGACTCATACGCTGTGCAATCCAGGTGTGATAAAAATCTACCAGATTTCCGTTGTTCCAACACAGGTTGTATCCAATAGGATAATAGGGTGTCTGATTATCAAAACGCATAAACTGTTTATTACCAGCATCAATCCGAACAAAACCTTTTGCACTACCTGCTGTCACAGTAAAAGATATAGGATCAGACACAGTCGTTGTGCCATCCACAATCTTTATCCTGATTTGATAACTGCCTGCCAGCACAGGTGTATAACGAAGCTTCCAGGACGCTCCTGCAGCACTTTCGGTAGCTGAGTTAGCAGTGAATATGGCAGGAATGTAATAAAAGCAGGGTACCACTACAGTTTTATTTCCGGGTGTTGTTATTTCAGCATCTACTTTTACAATATCCGGATCATAGGGATTGCTATATATTTGACTAATCTGAAAGGTTAGTTCTGCCTTCTCATACTGCTGAAATGATGTTTTGTTAAGAACAGGAGCTTGAATAATGCCTGCAACACCTGTGTATATATGAAACATACACATACTTACTATGATAAAGAGTCTCTTCATGAGAGGTTAATTTAATGGAGGAGTCTGTGTAAACCTGATTTTGTAAGTGGAGTCCAATTGCAATACTGGAAACAATCGTTGGGATTAGCTTTTCTAACTATCAATCTATTTCTGGAAATAATAGTACCACAAATTGGAGTAGTAAAAAAGATAAGTACAGCTTTGTGTTATACAATGATAAGATTGTACAGTCTTCCATAGTATGTAACTTCACACAATAGTTCAGGCTAATGTCTGAATAAACTTCTCCAGTGTTTCCTCCTCTTCTACCTGTAATTTTTTTCTAAGCCGATGCCGGGCTTTCTTTACACTCTCAGGAGCAATTCCAAGAATAGTTGCAGACTCTTTTAGGGATAAATTAAGTTTGATTAAAGCAGAAAGTCTAAGCTCTGCCTGAGTGATATCAGAATAGTGATAATGTAAAGTAGCAAAAAAGAGAGGATATACACTTTCAAAGTCTGTTCTGAACTGCTGCCAGGATTCCTCTGTAAGGATTCGGGATTGTAAGATAACCTTTATCTTTTCAACAATTTCAGTATCAACAGAGCCCTCACTTTCAGACCGATTATTTTTTAATTCTTCCAGTTCATACTGTATAGTTTCAATGATCTGATTTTTTTCAAGTATTGTCTGTGTGTATATTTCCAGCTTTTGCCGTTGTGTTTCCCTTAATGTTATATTCTGTACAATAATTTGCTGATGCTTCTCTTTAAGTTCCTTATTCTGTCTGGCAATCTCTGCAGTTCGTTCTACAACCACTTTTTCCAAGGTCATATTCTGTTCAGCAAGTAAACGTGCATTTTCCTCCCTAACTTCCTTAAGTCGCTCAGCCGTTATGAGCCGTTTATGAGTATGAAAAGCAGTAAAGAGCAATGTAGGCACACACAAAAGAAGCAGGAGGAACTGCACCAGATAGATCCTTTTCTCAGCCTCATCATATCGGCGTTGTGAATTGAGATTGATAGTATCCTCGTAGCCATGAATGGTTCGCATAAACCTTTCATATTGAAGCCATAAATGATATCCCTTATCCAGATTGGCCAAACGTTCAAATTCACGATAGTTTTTCTGATCAAACAACACTTTCATGTCCATACATAAATGAACATAGGCATTAATAGAATCTTTCAATTGGTAAAATTCTGTAAGTGGATAATTTTGCTTCCGCAAAGGCTGTTCAATTGTCAGGTAGATAGAATCTTTGTCTTCATTGGCAAAGTAGAGAGGGGGTAAATACCTGGTATCTTTAAACAAAGCATATCCCCGCAAAGCAAGGTCAGCATTATGTATGATATAAATTGCCTGAGATACCGCTACCTTTATCTCTTCTGCTTGTTTTTGCAACTGTCTATTCTCCTGCATAATTCTGTTGTTGCGATATGTAAATACTATATTTAACAGAAGTAGAATAATAATGATAACAACTCCCAGAAAGAGAGCCTGTTTGCGGATAAACTGTTTTGCGGCTGTCATTGTATACTTCAATTATCTGTCAGATATACCATCCAATACAGTAGACGAACTGTATATACAACTGCTTATACTCATTTAACAACAGACAAGCCGCACTATAAAAGTTATCCCAAGACGTAATCTTGTTTATAGAGAGCTAGTCTGTATCTCCTAGTAGAAAAGTAACTAAAATTAAACATAAAGGCGGGAAGCACAATAGGCAATGTTACAATCAGTTGTCTGGGTAAATCTGATAAGAAATGTGTTTTATGGGTTAATAGTGGATAGTATTCCGGAAGAGGTTATAGGAGACTTTATAGTAGATTTTTGAAAACCTGACACTATGCTATCATAACTAGCAGAATCATCAGGGAGTAAAACAATATAGATTAGTTATCATGGGGCTTGTACTCATAGTATACTTTTAACTGTTGTTCTTTTAGCAATAGCGCATGCAATAATTCCGATTCTCTCACACTCAAATCTTTTACCAGATCAGCTAAAAGCTCATTCTGCATAGTTAAGACCAAAAGCTTATCTGTATTTTCATTGTTAAGTTTACGGGCAGCCTGAAGATCACCCATCAATTCCTTCTGCAGATATTTTAGATGCTCTATTTCTTTTTGAATAATTTCTGCTTTTATATTCATCTCAGCAGCATTATGTAGTGCCATGACTTGTTTCATAGAAGATTTAACCTGCTGAAAAAGAGTTCTTCTTCCAGCAAGTAAGGTAGCTACCAACTCACCGGTTTTTTCTATGAATACAGTTTGAGAAGTACTAAAGCTGTCAAACCCTCGCAATTCCAGGACAGCCTCTGTCTGATTAGCCTGCCTGAAAGGAACTATCAGAAGGAAACAAGCTTTTAAAGAATTCGTTTCTGTCACTTTCTCTTTCAAGCCGTTTACGCACAAAGGCTTATTTAATAAGGCTTCGTATAAAGGATCATAAAAAGTGAATAAATCAGCATCCGGATTAGTTGAAGTCTCAGTATAATCCATCTCCTGTAGTCTGGATAGAATGCTGGTAAGGTTCAATTCTATATTCTTGCCGGAGTGGTAGGCCTGCCCAATAAGTGAAGTATGGATAATACATTTATTGTCTACCCATGTACTGTCTACAGATACCATCTCATCAAAAAAAGCTAAGGCTTTTAGTTCAAGAGTAGAAATTTCCTGAATTGCAAGCGAATCGGTTGGAGATGCAGGAACAAAAATAGTACAACGGTAAGCAGATATATAGGGCAGTAAAAACTCAAGTGTTTCATAACAAACCTTTTCCAGGCTATATATGTCTTTATTTAACTGGAGAGACAAATCCAGTAAAGCTTTTGTTTGTTGTTCTCCCTGTGGTAATACAATCTGTTGAGAAGAACTTTCTATAAAAACGTGATCATCCACCCCAAACACAGAATCAGATATAGCTAACTGCTCATCCATACCTTCATACTTTTTCTTATTCACCAGCCATTTGGTAAGCAATGAAGGATATAAGAACTTTCCTTCCAGCATTATAGCGCATAACAGGAAGATCAGCAGACTAATAAGAGATAAAGAAACAAATAATAAAACAGTAGACAAGAATAAAGGAACCATTCAATCAGTCAGGTTGTAAGTGATCACACAGGAAGACAGAATTTTTCAGGACTCCAAAGAATCCATGAGCTTCCAAACCAATTGCCTTGTTATAGGCTTTTGCAAAAACTTACGAACACGGGAAAAGCTATATAGTCGTTTTATATCCATCATAGTAAATGAACTACTCAGTACATACAGATAACAACTCTCCTTGAGGAAAGAAGGATAATTTTCCAGAAAGCGAAGAAAGTCGAAACCTTTCTGATACGACATGTCCATATCCAGAAATACACTCTGAGGATATTCTTCTGAAGATACAACTCCAAGATATTCAATAACAGTGGGAATGGAATTGTATACGATTACATTTTTGGCAAATCCGGATTTGGTTAAGACTATTTTGGTGATCTGAGAATCCACTACATCATCATCAATAACAAGTGCATTTGAGAAGGATGTATATAGTTTCGTATTTAATGAGTTCATAGATAAACTACTTACTTCAAAAGAGTTATGCACAAAGTATTTCATTTTCAATCAGGTGTCTTCCAATCAAGAGATATGGATTTAGTAAACATATCATTTACTATCTGCTGTATGAAAAAAACGCTGTGACAAAAAGGTGGACAAGGGTTGAATAAACCTCTGTATAAGGATTTTAACTTTATAAAAAATAGAACATAAGCTTACTAATTAGGAGTTTGCTCAATACTGTGATTTGTATTCATCTCATTCTGAGGAATAGAGAAATACTCATGACGTTGCATAGTAAAAAACTCTTTTTCCACTTTCTTTCTTTACATTATCAACTGACTTGGCTGCTACTGGCTGTTTACACGTGTAAAAACAAAAATTCCCCGGCGGAAACCACCGAGGAATTTTAGTAACAAACCACTTACAACCTAAATTTTATTTTTATATCTATGATCAGACCTGGTGTCTGAGGATATGTCTGCTTGACTTACAATACAAAGGTACTACAATCATATAACTTGTAAAGTCACAATTCACTGACTTTCATACATATAACATTTTCTACAGCGAAAATGTCCCATTTGTTACAAAATGTTTCCATTATAGGGCTTTTATATCACTGACTACCCACACTTAGCTAACTAACTGATTATCCGACAAATATAAAACGTCATAATTTTCACTCTGTGCCTGCAAATTATGTAGCTCTATTCATTTCCATACATTATACCTACTGATTGTCAACCATTTACTATCCTTCAGCTACTATATCTATCTCTCTCATTAATCTTCCGGTAGCGAAATCACTTTCCAGAACATGTAGTCCGGCGAAACACTGAAGATAGTCTTGCTCTTCAATTCAGATAGAAAGAAAAATTTATGAAGTCTGAACTCATACAATTTAAACCAACACTATTCTTATCTATCTAACCAGGAAATGGTATTACTATAAACATATCCTTCGCAATTTATCCCATACACAATGATGAAAAAGTATCTAGTTATCTCTTCTCTTGTACTATTGACTCTGCTATCGGTTGGACAAGTGTCTGCTCAATCAAAACTTACAGAAGAACAAAAGCAGGAATTGAAGGCTCGCTATGAAGCTTACAAAGAAAAGCTCAACTTATCCGAGGATCAATTTGTAAAAGTAGAAAGCATTAACAGGACCTATTTTGAACAGCTTGCCACATTACGTAATTCCGATGATTCCAAGCTCTCAAAATATCGTAAATACAAGGATATAAAGTCTACAAGAGATAGACAGATGAAAGCTGTACTTGATAAAGAACAGTATAAGACCTATGAAGCATTTCAGAAAGAGATGAAAGAAGAATTCAAAGAAAATAGACGTAAACAATAATACTTTCAATCAGTAGTATACTAATCAACACAACAACAACTATGAAAGCAAAAACACTACTCACCTATGTGAGTATACTACTTCTATTTTCCTGTTGTACGGATGCAGTCAATCCAATTGATAGTCCGTATAACTTCTCAACAGTGGATGCATTTATTAAAAATAATGTCTCTGTCTATAAAGACAATGTAGTAGTGTTGGTATCACAAAATGGTCAGCTTATATATAAGAAAGAGATTAATCTGACTATGAATGATAAACGAGTAATTGCATCAGCCTCAAAGTGGCTTTCTGGCGCGCTAATACTAACCTTGGTTGACGAAGGCAAATTATCCCTGAATGATACGGTAGGTAAATTTTTACCGCTGTTTACTCAATACCATAAGGGTAGCATTACCATACGGCAATTGTTTTCTCATACATCTGGTTTTCCAGGTGACTCACCAGAGAAATATGAATATCGTAATGATCTGACATTGGTACAGGCAGTAGATTCGCTGGCAATACATACAGCACTGACACATCCTCCCGGCACAACATTTAATTATGGAAGTGCCAGTATGCATATTGCAGGACGCATAGCAGAAATTGTAACAGGAAAGGCATGGCAAACAATCTTTAATGAAAAAATTGCCATACCCTGTTCGATGCAGGCTCAATATATCCTGGCAAGCCCCAAGAATCCACTGATAGCAGGTGGTGTGCGTACCTCAGCTCGTGACTATCTCAACTTTTTAGAGATGATTGTAAATAAAGGTGTATTCAGAAATAAACGCGTCTTGAGTGAAAGCGCCATTGCAGAGATGCAAAAAGATCAGACAAATGGAGCTGTTATCGAAAACACTCCCTATCCGACAAATCCTACTTCTGGTCAACCTTCTGCTTCAGTGAGATATGGTATCGGCAACTGGCTGGATATAGTTGATGTCTCAGGTACAATTCAGGAAACCAGTAGTCCGGGATTATTTGGCACACATCCCTGGCAAGATCCCAAACATAAACTGGCAGGTATCATTTTTACCCGAACAGAACATAAAATCAGCAATGCAGCAAGTATACAGTTACGTGCTATGATTCGGGATATAGTAGCTCAATCTACAGAATAAAATATACCACAAAAGCCGGATTTAGTACCATAGCTTTGTAATGGGATGTACTACCTTTGTTACATCATCTGACAGAGAAATACTTCAACTCAGATGATGTAACTTCATAAAGTAGACTATAATTTATTCTGAATTTTATGTCACACTCACAATTGTCTGCCATTCTTCATGAAAAGTGTCCTCGCTGTCGTGAAGGCAATATTTTCGTATATTCACCTAAAGATATATCTCGTTTCTCTGCTACACATGAAAACTGTCCGGTATGTAACTTGCGCTATGAAAAAGAGCCAGGTACATTCTGGGGAGCTATGTTTGTCAGCTATGGACTTAGCATTGCACTGATTATCACTTTGTTCTGGGCAATACTGCTGTTTGTCAACGAACCTCCATTATGGTTGTTTTTTGCCGTAATTATCCCAACGTTAATTATGGCGACCCCATTTTCTTTTCGCTTTTCAAGAGTGTTGTGGCTTCACTTCTTTTCAGGATTTCACTATGAGCCTCAAACATCCGAACATTCGGCGTCTGCCTTGTCCAAATAGACTCAATACTGTCATTGTATAGATACAAAAAAGAAAAGCTCTCAGTCGGGAGCTTTTCTTTTGGATAGTATATAATCTATAAAGATATATCTAGTCTAAAAATTACGCTAATTGAACATTAACTGCATTAAGGCCTTTTTTGCCTTTTTCTACTTCAAAAGTAACCTGATCGTTTTCTTTAATTTTGTCAATTAAGCCTGAAACGTGGACGAAGATATCTTCATTCGAACTATCTGATTTAATGAAGCCGAATCCTTTCGTTTCATTAAAGAATTTTACTGTACCTGATTGCATTTACTACGTGTGTTTTTTTAAGTTATGCCACAAAGATATAAGTAATATGTAAAGAGAAAAATTTTTAATCAATAAATATTTAATAATCAGGCAACTACATTAAAAAAGATCAATCTCAACGTGCACTTTTTCTCTACACAATGTTCCCACACCATCTTAGTTCCACAAAATTAAATATGGGTTTCAGCACATTTAGAAGAGGTCTATCTGCCTTTCATTACACTTTGATTTTAAATACGGATTTGGTACAGATATAGAAAAAATTAAACTGATCAAAATCTTAGGTCTGCTTCATTTCTGCTGCTTTCACTTTTTTATAAGCCCACTAACGACAGTCTAATCCAGCCTTCGCCTATTGCTTTATTTTTCTGTTTAGAGCCTCTGCAATTTGCTGTGTCAGTTCAGGAGAGAACCCATGTGACTCGAATGCCACTCCTATCTCACCAACACGATCTTCCAGCAATATTTCAAACGAGCCATTTTCTCTGGCAATCATGGGATGTAAGGGTGTAGTTACTTCCAGCAGTGTATCTTCTGCATGTTTCTTTACCTTGTCTACAATTATTTTTTTAGCATCCAGCAAAATCTGTTTACCAGTCTGCTCACTAGAATAATTCTTTCCGTTATATTTTACATTTATCTTGATCATACAGCTTTGTTATATATTTTGTGATTACCACTCTACTTGCTGCAGCTATTGTACTGCAACTTCTACGGATTTCTATTTGTAAGGTTACTCAGGTAGCTAGATAGCAAATAGATTTTATCCATACAAATACACAAATCAGGTTCTCTATAAAATAATCAGATTTCTATTACAAAAAATGCCAGACAAGTGAATAGCTCACCTACTGGCATTTATTTGTATGGATATTTTTAGTTATTACACTGTTTTCTCTTCCAACTCATGAATACGGTTCAGATATTCTTGCTCTTTACGGAACATTTCTTCCTGAGTGGCAGCAAGTTCTTCCATATTCTGACGCATCTCCTCTTCTTGAGCTCTCAACTCTTCTGCCTGTTGTTGTGAAGCAAGTAACAATCGGGCAGTTTGCTGATTAATTTGTTCAGTAGATACTACAGAAGCCAACTGTTCACACAATTTCTTTACCAGTTCGATCTGATGCTCTCCAAATACAGTAAACGAAGCCAGTTCCAGAATACCATATACTTGATCTTTCAATACTAATGGGCAGATGAGAATACAACGAGGGGGAGCATCACCAAGACCCGAAGTAACCCGAAGATATTCCACAGGTACCTCCTTCAGGAAGATAAATTCTTTTTCCAGATAAGCTTGTCCCACCAAGCCTTCACCTGGCTGAACAGTCTTAGTAAGGTATTTTCGGCGATTGAATGCATAACAAGCCATCAACTCCAGCTGGTTATTCTGAGTAACAAACAATCCTCCCTGATTTGCATTCACATATTTGACAATAAAGCTGACGATAGTGGCATAAAAGTCACCAGACATATGTTCTGTTTTACGCAAAATATCTCCCAGTTCTGCTAATCCATGTGTGATCCAGTTTCTCTTCTTATCTTCCAGTGTCACCTGTTGTAACTTATCTCTCATCTGTATCAGTGAATTACCCAACACATCATTTTCACCTGACACATGAAAAGTATGGTCAAAATTACCTTCTCCTATATTTTTGGCGAATAGACTGGCACTTTTCATGTTATGTATCACCTTATTACCAGCTGCAATAATCGCATTTAACTCGTCTTCGGAAGGTTGTATATCATCTGGCAATTCTCCTGCCTGCAATTTAGTAAGCATATCTACAGGTTTCTGGATAGACTTTTTCAAAGATTTAGAAACCATATACCCTAACCCTGCCCATACAATAGCAGCAATAATCAACGCACTAATCATGACACTGTTGGTAACCATAATTTCAGCATTGATTTGCTCTGTTTCGGCATGCAGTTCCTTTTCCTGTGTATCTTTGATTGTCTGCAGCATCTTTTGATAGTCATGACGAAGCTTACGTGATTTATTATAAATCAACTCATGTAATTCATGATCTAATTTAGCTTTTTGAAGCAGATCTGCCAGAAGTGCATCTTTAGAAGCTGTATCTGAAGCCTGTGCTAACTGAATACGATTTTGTACTGGAGCGATGTTTTCATCATAAAACTGTTCCAGTTCATCCTGAACTACCTTATACTGGTTAAGCTTTACAATTACTACATTTATATTTTCCTGATCTGTGGCTGAAAGATCTTTTTGAAATTCCAGCAGACGCTTTACCTGAAATTCTACCTCTTTCTCCCATATTTCAAGACGCTCTCCTTTGTATTTGGTGTCACCAGACATAAAATAGCCTCTTTGGTTGGCAGCCAGCTTACTTGTACCTATAAGTATCTCATTGACAACAGCTCTAACAGGAATACGTACATTTTCTATACGGTTCACAACTTCCAGTGATTTCTTATTCTGAATATAGATACCAATTGTATATCCTGTCAGAATAGTTAGAAACAACACAATCATTACCCCAATCTTGGGAATAATTTTTTTCAGCGAAAAATCTCGGATATGCTGGCTTAGCTTAAAAATACTCATACTATACCTCCATTTATTTCCTACAATTAATATACTACTCTCTAAAACCGATTCTATAATCGAATCCGGTGTGATAATGTGATGCGAACAATATGTCTGTCAAGATAGGTATTCTCTTTCCGTTGCCAGTAGTTATGCATATAGCCGGCCTCAAGTCCAAACGTTTTGGATAAGGCTTGTTCGTATCCAATATAGAATCGATTCTGGTCATACCATACACCATTGTTTGTATTCACAAATAACTCATCACTTACTTTTAAAGATCCTTTGGTACTGATCTGATAGTTTAGCTGGATACGATAGCGCAGACGTAACACAAATGAGTCTTCAGCAGTGGCCTCTCCTGAAACCGTTCTATGCAAAAACCGTTCATCTACGCGAAGCTTATTTTGTAAAGAAGCCTTTTTGGATAGCTTTAGTTTATGTGCTATTTCCTGAAACGGACGAACTTCAGCTAATCGGGAAGTTACTCCTGTTGAAGTATTGTAGGATTGCTGACGGGAAAGAGTTACTCCCACAGCAGGTTCCCAGGTACCTGCATTATAGTGAAGATGCGAGTGACCAATCAATTGGTTTTCAGTACCAACGTCAAATCTTCTCCGGTTTTCGATTTCATTGTGCCAGATAAACTTTTCACTGATAGTAAGCTGATTATAATAACGGAACCAATACATCTTCTGCAAGGAAACTATCTTCTGTCCATAAGATACAGAAATACAAGTCAGCCATAACCCGGCAGTCATCACATATAAACTCAAAGACCTCACAAAGCGCCCTCTACTAAACATATTCTGAAATATGTTAATATTCCTTTGTTTTGCGCTTATACTTCTTGTCGCCTGCCCTTGTAGGTGACCTGTTATTGCCCTATTCCACGCTCTCATTCTCTGTGCTCCATTTTATTTGGTATATCTGGCTTTATCTATTTATTCCGGATACAAAGATGCAGAGAGGCATAACGACCTGCAAAAAGTTAAGAATCAATTAAATACCCATGTCATTTTTGCTCTGATTTACTATTGTACCTGTTTGAACTACTTAGTATACCCCTTACTTTTTATTTTTTTTATTACCATACGTATCTTGTCATAAATCCACTAAAACTTTAAATTATATTCTCTAACAAACTTAAAAACCTCTAAATAAAGCTTTAGTCTCAATTTATCATGAGAGAGAAACACTGTATTTGCCAATAAACATTTCTTTCTAAGAAAAGTCTTAGTATGTAAGTATTCTGACCACAACTGATTGTTTATACCTATAGTTGCTGTTTTCAAAACAAATCGGCACAGATCTAACTACCTGATAAAGAACAATAAAAGGTTAAAAACCTTTAGTATATCTGCTCAAAACGCCCTAATAAGGTCTACTGAATTCTCTTTTAGTATCATAGCCTGAAACGACATATAGTTATCTTTGAGGAAACGCTATAGTAGGATAAAAGAATAAATGACTAGTAATCAGAAAAGACGTAAAACTATTTATGAAGAGCGACAGGATACGTGTACTATATCGTCAGGAAATGTGTCCTGCTAGTTTAGGAGAAGGTAGTGAGTCCAAAAGTCCATTGAAACCTCGTCTGCTACTAGAGTACCTGGATCAGATGCAATTGATGGATTATTTTGAGATAGACAGCACATTTACACCATTTGCCAATCAGGATTTTTATATAGCTCATACACAGGAGTATGTAGATGGATTTTTTCAGGGACAATTGCCACATAGCAATGGGCAGGGCCTGCTTGGTATTGATTGGAGTCCGGAATATGCTGACAGCACACGCTATACTAATGCCAGTTTGTATCATGCCATTCGGGGATCGATTCAAAATCCTTCCCGGATTTATTTAAGTCCTACATCAGGCTTTCATCATTCCATACCTGCACACGGTGCTTTGTTCTGTGCTTTTTCGGGACAGGTCATTGCTGCGCTGAAAATATATGAAGAGTTAGGATTAAGTGGCGCATTTATTGATCTGGATGGACATTTTGGAAATAGCATAGAAGACAGTCGTTATTTTGCCCCAACTCTGAATAAAGCCATTCCACCTGGATGCAACATCAATATCCGGACTGAACATACCGAGTATTTACAGGATCTGCAAATACGAATGCTCCTGCTACAGGAACGATTTCTGGCTGGACAGCTACATTATCTGGTATTTTGTCATGGAGCCGACAGCCATGAAGAAGATGATATTGGGCATCAACTAAACACAGAAGAGTGGATGGAATGTGCTCATATATTTGCCAGAACAGTCCAGCAGATTGAATCTTCATTAGGACGTCCAATCCCTGTTTCACTGGCTTTGTTTGGAGGGTATAGAGAAGATGATTACAACTCAGTTCTTTCGCTACATACAGGGAGCTTGCTACACATTCTAAAACATCTTTCCGGGATAGCTATAGAGTATTGGCCTGCTGTCAGTAAGAATTTACGTAAAAGCGCTGATAAGAAATAATGAAAAGTGGGTAAGATTGGGTAAGATATGGGTAGGATTTTGGGTAAGATTAACTTACTGATACTAAGGGCTGGGTAAGCTGGGTAAGATTCCCTTATATATGTATATAGAGAATACTATAAAAAATACTATATATAGTGTATACTTACCCATCATTCCCACTTATTCCGGAAGAGTTACCAGCCAAAAATCCTACCCATCTTACCCAGCCTGATTATCAATTCATTACATCCTACCCAGAGGTTACCCAAGTCTACCCAGCTTACCCAAATGCACATGTATGGTAACATCGTTCCTTTACTCCGTACCTGTAATTTTGATTTCATTGGGTCTATAGGCACTTTTCTTTGATAGTTACTATAACAGACTCCAGATATAATAAAAAAATAAAGGAGTCAGCACTAGTGGCAACCAACTCCTTTCATTGTTTGTCTAAAACCTCAGCTCAGCAAGTATAGACTTGCTCAGACAACTGCTACCTGTGCCAGTTGGGTTTCTATCCATTCATAAGCAAATGAGGCTACTTCTTCCCATCCTGGCTCTCCACAAATAAAATGTGAGCGATTGGAAAAGATCTGACAGGAAGTCTGGCTATCAGAATCGGTATAGGCTCTACAGTTTTTCTCTACCAGGTCAGGCGGAATAATATGATCCTCTTTGGCTCCGATAAATAAGAGCGGTACATGTGGCATATCCAGATCGACATGACCCGACGACCCCAGACAGCCTCTGAGTACATTCCGGCTATCATGAGTAGCAGTCTGCAGGTAGGCTTGCTGAGCGTCAGCAGCATTAAGCGTATTACAAAAAGTATGATGGAAGCTTTCCGGAGTTTGTCTGAATATCTGATCTCCCTTAAAGAGATTGGTTATAGAGGCTACATTTTTAAAGAAAGGCCAGTCAAAGGTCATCATCATGTTGGGAGCTACCGAACAAATCGGAATACCCAAAGAGGCCAGGTTGTTGTTGACAAAGATTTGCGTAAGCAAACCACCTACTGAGTGTCCAATAAGAATAGGTTTCTCATTGACATCCAGACTGCTTCCTCCAGCGGCCCGTATAGGCCCTTCCAGAGCAGTAATTACCTCTTCGAGCATCAGATCTCCAAGGCTGGCAGGCGGATTGTCTCGCAACTGGTAAGGCTCACCCACATGGTCAGGCCAGGCAGGTGCAATACAATTAAAATCGCGTTCGGTGAAGTAGGCTATCCATTTTTCCCAGCTTTTAGGATTCTGGAACATGCCATGCATAAAGATAATAGTCTTTTTCATACGAGGAATGTTAGAGTGAAAGACTAATTGAGATGTATTGGTAGCCCTTTTTACTAGAAAAAGTGGGCTAACTAATTGGTAATGAAAAGATACAGGTTACAAATAAGGATTCCAAGTATATAGATGAGTTTCACAGTTATAGCGCAAAGAAACTATCTCCCCCTATACAATAGCAGAGCAAAGACTTTAAGTTTCAAATGGATTTGTGCCATACATCTCCATCTTGATTCATGCTTCCAGACTATGTATCGATACAAATAAGCTATCAGTCGGTAGAAAATCCCGTACAGTCTAAACCAGCAGATTTGCCAATTATACTGGCACTGGCTTTGCGATATAGTCAGCAAGAAGCTCTAAAAGAGCAGATTAAAAACAAATCATAAACCCTTTATTTCATTACAACTATGAAAAAGTTAGCATTCCTTGCAGCCTTAGGTTTTATTCTGACAAGCAACGTTTTTGCTCAACGGATAGACAGAGACAATAATCGCAATACTGCTTACATGCACGAGCGAAACTCAAGGCCCTATCGTGCTTCACCAGAAGAGATAGCTCATCGAAAAAGCGAAGAACTGGATCGGAGATTTCGTTTAAGTGGTAGTCAGCAAAGAAAAGTAGAGGCGCTGGCACTACGTACTGAACGTGAGAAACAGGATCTGGAAAGACGGGACCGAATGAGAGGAATGCCAGAATATAAGTATAGAAAAGAAATGCAGCGTATCCAGAACGACTGGGAAAAAGGTCTGAGAAGTATACTGACCAGAAAACAATATGACTCATACAGAGATCGTTGGAACTAGGTCTGATAATCTTTCACAAAATGAAAAAGCAGTACATTGATGTACTGCTTTTTCGTTTATAGACTATTTAATGAATAATTTTAGTATTTGACTACTGGTATAGTATAGGAAGAGGTCTGATCTGTTACCAAAATCCGATAAGTCCCTGCTGGTAATTTACTCAAATCTATATGGATACGTCCAGCTTGAACCTGGCTATTCTTCTGTTCTATTACTTTCTGGCCTAGCACAGTGAATACCTGTAAACTGACTTGAGTTGTGTTTGCATTGGGTACTTCAATGCTAACATCTGATGCAGTAGGATTGGGATACAGCATATATGGATTCAGATTGCGTATAGTTGAGTTCTTGTCTGTAGCCAGTCGGGCAGTTGTGTTAGCTGCATCTGCAAGAACGGATACTTCCTGTCCTGTAAAGGCATAGTTGTAGATTCTGAGATCATCGTATATATGGTCGCTATACGGATCATTTGGCCATTGAGATTTACCCAGATAATTTTGAGTGGTGCTACCCATATCAGATGGCTTAACCGTTGCCTGGTTATCAGAATAAATTAACTGCCCATCCACATATAATTTAAAATCTGTTCCCTGTTGGGTAAGCGTGACATGTACCCATTGACCAGTAGGTAATACGTAAGGAATATACCGATCGTATGTACCAGAAGGGCTAGTTATTTTGTAACGAATGTTTGTCCCGGATTTAGGAGCCAGAATCATAAATGTTCCTGTTCCACTTCCAAAATCAAATATCCGTGTATTGTTACCCAAATCAGCAGGTAACTTCAGCCATGCCGCAATGGTAAAGTCATTCAGGGTACTGACAACTCCCTGTGGCAATTGAATATATGATTGCAGGGATTTACTTACTGTTGTTCCTCCGGATAAGCTATCCTTTCCCGCACTCCAGGTAACGCCATTGATCAATGTTCCGTTATACCCGCCCCAATCATCGGCTGCAACTGTTCCGGAACTCTCGTTAAAGCCTATGTGCAGGTAGTGTCCCTGTACAGGAGTACCCGTTAGTACAACCGATTCAGGACTTCTTCCTATTGAGTTATAGGCAACAATCTTATAGTAGTAAGTTTGATTGTTTTGTACACTTGCATCTTCGTACCGAACCGCATCAACATTGCTAGCAATTACCTGATAAGGTCCACTTTGCAATTGGGAGCGCTGAATTTCATATACCACATCATGGACAAAGTTCCAGGTAAGTGTAATACGGGAATCTCCGGAAGCAACCCAGGGACTATATACTCCTGTTGGTGCAACCAAGGGATTTGTCCTGAGTTGCAAAACAGTAGAGTTCACACTTTCTCCGGCAGAATTAAGACTTGTAACCACATAATAATAGGTTGTAGCAGGACTCAGGCCTTCATCCTGATAAGTAAGCGAATTGGTACGACCCAAGATTACATCAAATGGTCCCGTCTGATTTAACGAACGTTTCAGATTATAAGAACGGGCAAGTGTAGTAGAAGCAGCCCACTGCAAACTGATTTTTGAAGAAGAGAGCACTTGGCCGGTAAGACTTGCCGGAGGTTGCGGAGTAACATCCCGTAGTACATCCAGTGAAGCAGAAAACACAAACTGATCACCAGCCAGATTGTATGCCTTAATACGATAGGTAGTTTTAGCCCGTACATCATCTACATAACTCATGGTGTCTCCATACACATAGTTTGTAAACTCTTGTATTGCCAGAAAATCAGCATTTATACCCTCTATTTTTCGTTCCAGTACATACTTCGATCCTAGTTCCCCATTCAGATCATTCCAGGTAAGAGTAGTCTTGAAGTAGTTGTCTTCATGAATTGTACTATAGATTTGTGGAGAAGCCAGCTTCCAGGTATGGATATACTCCAGTTGCGGATTAAAGGCAAAGTTTGATTTGTTGGAAGCATAATATTTGCCCGCAGGCGTAAGCGTATCAGCCAGTACCATAGCCCGTTTATCCTCTACCCAATCATAAATGGCATACCGCTCAATAAAAGAGGTTGTATCCAGTACATTCAGAATGCCGATCATATCATTATACTGCTTCTGAAACTGTGCCTGAGGATCGGCAGGCCAGGACTCAGTAGTCCAGTTAGCCCCATTGTTCCATTCTGTAATCCAGAGTGGACGTTTCACCCGATCATAAATGCTCTTTAATTGAGAATACCATTGTTGCGGAGTCAACCCACCCCAGTAACAGTGTATAGCCACATAATCTACACGGTAGTTGAGTTCGTTACATTTGCTCATAAAATCTGTAATCCAGCTGTTCTGAGGGGAAGCAGGTGCAGGTGATCCTAACCGTAAGCCAGACTTCATCATCTCAGGCCATTGGGCAATCGCTTCGGCTACTGTCATATTAGCCTGATCCGGGCGGTCTGGTTCATTAAATCCCAGCAAATGATTGACATTCTGTTTCCCATTCAGTGCTTCCCAGGCAGGCCATCCCCCATTCTGACGGATGATAGAATAATGATAGTTGGCCGTTGACTGCCCGCCTATATTCCAGTCATAATACCAGGTGGATTGTGTCAGATCCAGTGGAGTTCCACCACCAGCCTTACCTTTTTTACTTACCCATTCCCATTTAAATACTCTGATAAAAGATGTCTTTGCATCCAATGCCTGAGGCAATGTATTTACAATCAGATCATCATCATTGGCAATGAATACACGACTAAAACCTGATCCATCCGGATTGGTTGCCAGTGTAGCCATATACCCCCGTTTCAATCGAAAGGACTGAATCTGATTGTCAAAAGTACCCAGATTTTTATGATACGTTTCGATCTCAAATGATCGGGTATCACCCCCAAGATTTGGATCTGTAAATACTTCCAGTGCAGCCTGTGAGGTGACATTACCATTTGGAATAATGACAGTTCCATTTTTATAGATGGCAATGCGAACAGCCGGATTATTGGCAGCAGAAGCCGCATTGATCGTAACTTTGTCAAGCCAGTTGGCTATCACCTCTGAAGGGCGTACATTGTCAAAGAAAAGCCAGGCATCATTGGAATTTAGGGCCACCGTAGAATTAACCATAGGTACAACCTCTCCTGTTAAATGGAGATCTGTTTTGCCAGGTACAATGAAGTTAGTATTAAACGTAGTGGGCACCTTAACTACCTGTCCAATCAGTGTCACATCCTGTTTGGGATGTGTTACAATCTCTGAAGGGGCATAGGCACCTTCTTCATACGTTACAAATCTCACCTCCATATCTACAGCTCCATTGGGATAATTCTTACCAAAAATGAATCGGGGCTGCACATTTACTTTGTTAAACGATAGTTCTGCAATAGAATACAATCCCCAGTCACCTGTAAATGTCAGATAGTAATCACCTGCTTCCTGTGAAGTAAACAAGTAGTTTTCCCGATTTAGAACACGTGTACCACTTGTATAAAATACATGTTTATCATATCGGCCTGTCACTGTGTTGGTTTTTCCAATACCTACTGTAATTGCCTTGCTACTCTGTCCATTGGATACATAGGCATGCAACATCGAAAAATCATAGGTAGTATTGGCTTCCAGTGTGACTTTATACCCATACCAGGCATCTTTGTAATCATTGTTGTCCCAACGGATATATAGTACTCGGCCTGTATAGGGACTGTTGTTATAGGTATGTGTATTGGTAGTGGTTGTTACATCCATATACCGAGATCCACTAGTACCATTGGCGGTATTAAATAAATTGGCAGTAGTGCCTAACAGCGTCCATCCATAATCACTGGGTTTACCGGATGTAGAGGTAGATGTCCCAGCCCAGTTTGGCATCAAATTCACAGAATCTTTTACCACATTCAGAAGATTGCTAACTTCTACCCCACCTGCAATGTCTTTAACAGCTGCTACAGGTTGAGACTGAATAAACACTCCATTCTGATAGATATAGGCAATATCACTCTTGACAGCAACCCGGATCAGTTGTTCTTCATCTTTTTTGGCAGCAGATAAGGTTTTTGCATTGGCCAATGGTGATGTAGATTTCAACAATGCAGAATCCAGTGATAACCGAAATCCTTTTAGTTTTGAATTCCGAGCCTCAATATCCAATCCACGTCCTGTAGCTGCATGTATAGTGGCTGCTATTTCAAGAGTAAAATCATTGGCAATTGGCCGTTGTTTGACTACTGTATCAATTTGAGCAGTCTGTGAAAAAGTTTTATTCGAAAGCAGAACCTGTGACAATGTAGTCTTAGTCGGCAGGTTGGGACTTTGAGCTGTTACATACTTGCCATAGAGGCTCAATAGAATGACAAGTGCACTTGTAAAGATACGTCTACTCATAAAGAAAAAGTTTAGGTGAAAAAAGGTGTTAAAAATCCTGCTCCGGTTTCTATTCGGAACAGCACATGGCAGATGTATGCATTCGTGGATTATGAATACATGGATAAAAATCACCTGCTTTTAAAATGTATGTAAGGCGCTCGCTTTACTAACAATAATTCAATAAAATGAAATAATAATCCAAAATTACACGATACAGAGAAGATACAGAGGGGTATTTTCGTCAAAAAGAGGGGATAAATACTTCGGCAACAAAGTCTTATGAGAAGCTAGACTTAGATAGGATGTTTAGATCCTACATCATGAAGAGCGTAGATACAATAGAGACCTAAAAACAACTTAAGTTATGCTACATGTAAAGGTCTGGTTGTCTCCCAAGAAGGCTTTTCTTTTTGCGCATAATTTGCAGCAAACTATTTTTTAGCCATGAGTCGGCAACATGTCTGGTAAATGAACAAATTGCGTTTTATTCATGGCAATTTTTATTTTGACCGGAACTCCGATCACTTTTTCGTCTTGCGCATCGTTCACCGCAAAAACAAAATCTGATCGGAATTCACCGCAAAGTTTTTCCTGCTGTGAATAAACCGCAAGATAAGGACTTATTGTGTCCTATATCTTTTTCGGGAAGTTGTAGGAACAGAGTATTTTTATCTCTCAGAAACCACAAATCACTCTATTTGTCACATTTGTCCCGCAGTGGCGAGAAGTTTCTTCCAGAAGGACAGAATGGGTTGCAGAGTGCTCCTCCTGAAGTTGGCAATCATGAATCAGGCAATTGGCTAGCTAAAAGTTAAAATAACTCAAATTGGCTTATTAGATGAACAAACCTTATGCGCTCTTCATTACCTCTGCTAGTACAGGTCGTTTTTTCGATGTGGTTGTATTTTTTCTCTTCTCCTTCTTCCCTTTTCTGAGCCATATAAGTACGCCTGTTACAGGTAAACTTGTGGCAATCAGACAAGCCAGAAAGTACAGGCATTTGGTAAATGTCCCAAAGATTTCACCTGTGTGAATCGCCTTAACAGAAGAAAGCAGTTTTTGGCTAAATGATAAATCCGAATAGGGTTTTAGATCCAGCACAGCTCCTGAATATTGATCCAGCACTACTCTGTCAATACCTGAGCAGGTGAAAAAGCCATCCTGGTATTTTTGAACAGCATAAGATCCTTCTGTATCTTTTGGCAACGTTATTCTCATATTTCCAGCATAAGTATACAGAGTAGACGTCTGTGAGATAATTCTCTCCAGGCTAAGCGGCTCTTTATCTTGAATTTCAGACAAAAATGTATTCTCTTTGGAAAAAGGTTTAGCATGAAGCAAAGCCTGAGCACCTTCTTTGTACCACTTAAAAGCAAAGTAAGGCCCTGTAGTAGCCATAATAGTCACAAACAGGAATGCATAAAATCCTAAGGTCTTATGCAGATCAAAATTGATCCGTTTCCAGCTTGCATCCATTTTAATTTTAAATCCGATTTCCCACGCATGCCATTTTTTCCAGCTTGATACCTTGGCTGGTAGCCAGAGTATAAAACCGGTAATCTGTAAGAAAAGCATCAGAATACAGGCTGTTCCGGTAATAGCCCCTCCTACATCTTTATTTTCAATCAGCAGCCATCGATGTAGTTGCAATACTTTGGCAAAGAATTGAACAGAAGGTGTTTTGGCATCTCCCTGAATAATTCCAGAATAGGGATTTACCAGATAGCTTTTAGCCTTTTCTTTTTCCCCTTCTCCTTTCTTTGGTTCTTTAGAAGGATTTGTTTTATGTTCTTCTTTCCCTTTTGCTTCCAGATGTTTGTTGTCCTTGGGTATAAGAGTAAAAGTCCAGGCCTGATCAGGCTGCTGAGGTATCTGAATGGTAGTCACCTGCCCCTTCATCTCCCTTTCTACAATACGTTTTAAACTATCTGCTGGTAATGGATTTTTGTCTTCTGAACCTTTCACATAAAACCGGTCGTGATCAATCCATTGGGTAATCTCCCGTTGAAAGGCATACAGAGTTCCACTTATACACATTACTACCAGTACCAGAGCACTTGGTATACCTAACCAGAGGTGGAGATCATTAATAAAGTTGCGAAACGAGTATTTTTTCTTCATTCGGTATTTCGGTTTCTGGCATTGCAAACAACAAAACTATTCAGATTATTTGAATAGACCTACTCAAGAATATTATACGGCCCTCTATATTTGTTAATTTTTGAGAGTCTGGGGAAGAAGACGCTGGTTCACACGAATGATAAAGGCTGTTAGCTTAAGGAAACCACTCAGAAACCACACCCCTTATTGTCCTCCTGAAAGGACCTCGTGGCAAGACCGGCGGTCTGTGGATTTGGGATGTATCTGTTTTTTTCAGAAAGTAAACATGGTTCTATTTGTCACAAGATTCTTTCAGAAGGACAAAAATAAATAAAAAGACAAGAAACAAATTTTCTTAAGTTGATAGCATTAAGCATGCGCTGCTTTCAAAAGTGGCATGGTGGACATCCATGCCACTTTTCGCCTCATCAAAGACTACGTGTCATGAAAAAGCTCAACTCTACTATCTTCAGAAAGGATATTGTAACCTACTATTTATTCATTGCGCAGACTTTTGACAGGATTTTCCAAAGCAGCTTTGATGCTCTGAAAACTAACAGTCAACAAGGCAATAGCCATAGCCAGCACACCAGCCAGTACAAATACCCACCAATCCATATCAATCTTATACACAAAGTCCTGTAACCATTGATGCATGGCATACCAGGCTATAGGAGAGGCAATCAGAAAGGCAATTACCACCAGTTTCAGAAAATCTTTCGATAATAACGCAACCAGACTGCTTATAGTAGCGCCCAGCACCTTACGGATTCCCATCTCTTTGGTACGTTGAGTGACTACAAATGACACTAAACCAAATAATCCCAAACAGCCTATAAAAATACCCACACAAGCAAACAGAATCAGGAAATTAGAGAATTTGCGTTCATTGTCATACAAGGCACGTAAGTCGTCATCCAGAAATTTGGGTTCATAATAATCGTTAGGAAACAAAGTCAGCCAGTGGGTACGAATATGTTGTAACGCAGCTTGCTTTTGAGCAGGATCAATACGAATACTTGCTGTTTTGAAGTTCCAGGAAGCATAAAAATAGGCATGTGCCTGTAAGTTGCTCCGCAGATCTTCCGAATGGTAATCTTTCACGACACCGACAACAGCCGCTTTCATTCCCCAGAACTCCAGCCGTTGCCCCAGCACTTTCTCCATATTCTGAAATCCCATGTCATGTGCTGCCTTTTCATTAATTACAATCGGAATAGGTGAAGTATGACCTTGAGCAGTATCTGTTGCGGTAATGGAACGACCTGCTGCCAGTGAAATTTTAAAGAACCTGAAGTAGCTGGTATCTATATGCTGTAATCGAAAAGTCTCTTCACCATTTGGAAGGCCAGAGTATAATACATTGCCCCACCAATGATCCCGATGACTGGCTGGTGTGGTCAACCCAAATGTAACGTCTTTGATTTCCGGATGTCCTAATAACTGATGACGAAAACGTTCCCGAATCACACCATCTTTACGATCTGGCATTCGAACTGTAATGATGGCTCTTTTATCAAAGCCCAAATCTTTCTGATAAAAGTATTGTACCTGTTTTATCCCAAAAAACATACAAATCACCAACACCTGAGCAATAACAAACTGAGTTACTACCAATGACTCCCGTAAGGAAAAACGCTGTCTGTTAATAATTACGAACTGACTCTTCAATACTTTGATTGGCTCAAACCCAGACAACAGCAGTGCCGGATAAAATCCTGACAAAAAGGTTATCACAATGCCACCACCCAATAAAAACAATAGCGTACTGATATTCCAGACAGGAGCTAATGCTACTTTGGTATTTAGCAACTGATCCGCATACTGTACCAGTTGTGAAGCAATCAAACTTCCCAGAATCAAAGCAGCAAATACCAGCACAAAAGTTTCTCCAAAAAATTGCAGGATAATATGCATCCGGCTGCTTCCAAGTACCTTACGAATACCGATTTCGCGACTTCGCTGCACTGCCTGTACAGTAGCCAGATTAATAAAATTAATACAGGCTATTATCACCAAAAAACCAGCAATACTACTCAATGTATATAGAGTCCACTTAGGCATAGCATAGTTAAACGGATCATTGGTTGTGTCAAAGTGCATTTGACTGAGGGGCTGTAATTCGTATGAGGCAATGTCTGACCCTTTATGATAGTTTTGAACTAATTTTGTAAGCTCTTTGGCAATCGCGTCTGAAGAGGTTCCTGCCTTAAGTAAAACAAACCCCTGATTCATGGAATCTCCCCCACCCCAATAATCATCATTCTTAAATTCAGGCTGAAGCTGTTTTAATGTTTCTCTGGAAACAATCATCTGCATTGGGAACCCCGTTTGTACAGGCATTTTGTGAATAATCCCTGTAACCATCAGGTCTACATCATTCTCAAACCGAATCACTTTGCTCATAGCATCCCCATTAAATAACCGCTGAGCAGTTTCATCATCAATTACTACCTGTCCGGGAGCATTCAGTGACTGACCAGGAGAACCCTTCAGCCAAGTTATATCCAGCATCTCTAACAATTCTGGCGGGGCAAAAAATGTATTTTTCTGCTGATATACCTGGTTATTTACTTTAATCGTAGTAGCTTCCATTCCATAGAGATTAGCAGCCTTCTCTACACCAGGCAAGTGCTCCTGCAAGGTTTTGATCACTCCCTGTGGCGTATGTGATTGCCGCTCTCCAAACTTATCCGTAGACCGAATGTGATAAATGCGATCGACATTTGTATGAAACCTGTCAAAACTATACTCAAACCGCACAATCCAGAACAATACAATAGCAACGCCCAATCCAAGACTTAGACCTATCAGATTGATGGTGGAATATAGTCTGCTCTTTTGCAGATTCCGAAAAGCCACTTTAAAATAATTTCGTATCATATCCGGAGAAAATAAAGGTGAAGAAAAACGATCTTGCTTATGTTTAATGGCAAATGGACGAATAAATCCCAGTACATCACGCCAATAGTTCAGACGGGCGTTAAGTAAACCTTTCTTTTCAAGCTGATAATAAAACTCTTCGTGCAAGTCCCCCTGAATATCTTCCAGTTTATCAGGTGAGCAAAACCACGCCAGAAATCTATCTGCCCATACAGGCGGAGAGGCTCCCATTCTGAAAAATCTTTTCATATACTGGTAGCAGGTTTAAATGAATCTGGTAGTAGATTCCAAAGATGGTTACGTACAGAATGAATATCCTGCAATGTCTGACGGCCATAAGCAGTAACTACAAACAAGCGTTTCCGTCTTCCTCCCCGTTCTGCTGTAGCCTCCCCCATTTCTGAAGATACCATACCCTTTTCCTCCAATCGATGAAGGGCTGCATGCACCTGGTTTAGCCGTACTGAACGACCTGTTTGTTCAACAATTTCATGTGTAATACTTACTCCATAGGCAGTTGCATCTAGTAAAGCTACTGTAAGAAGTACTAGCTCTTCAAATTCTCCCAGATAGGTTCTTTTCATGATTAGTTCCGGAATTTTCTATTTGTTCCATTTTTGCTGATCAAATCCTTTGCCAATTCTATAAAACCCCACCAGAGCGCTTCAAAGTAGTTTTCTGGAAAAATGGCCCAGTAGAGATGTTCTAAAATGGACACATCATGTACTAAAACGAACACTGATAGACAAGAGCAGAAAAATGCAGAATACAAAAGCGCAGTGGACAGACATCACAATTGAATTCCACTTCACTTCGATAACACAGGAAATCTTACACGATCTATGAGTGGCTATTATCAGTATGTTAAAAAAAATTTACGCATATGTTATGAAATTCCAGTTGAAGTAATTTATATTTACACATAATCTCTATAAAGTTAATAGACTATGAAAGCAAATACTATAAATTTATTTTTTCATTTTTTGTCTGGCTACCGATGTTGTTGCTAACTACTAAGCAGACTCTAATACTGCTTATCCCAAGAATTATTAAGTACAACATCAATTAGTATCTATCCGTAAAAGAACACTATCATGGCCATTCAATATCCCAAATTTACTTTAGGAGAAACTCTTACTGCTCAACAAATTGAGTTCTTCAATACCAATGGATTTATTCATTTCAAGAACTTTATCAAACCTGAGACAGTCCAGACCATTACAGATGCCTCATTTGAGGTTCAAAAACGCTGGCTGGAACAGGACATAAAAAAAATAAATGGTGTACCCATTAAATATGGAAAAGATCTTAATGGAGATACTATTATACAGCGTTTTGCTTTTATCAATCAGCATCATCCCGTATTAGGAGAATTTCTGGAAGATCCCCGTTTCACTACCTTACTCAATCTGATTGGCCCTGGAGCACGTTTGGGAAAAACAGAAAAAGATGGAATGGTTTTCAACCATTACGTAAATGGCCCGGAAAGCAAGTTTAGTCAGATGGGCTGGCATGTTGACGGTTTGAGAGATATCTTCCATGGGGGCAAGCTGAACCCTATGCTCAATGTGGGTATTCATCTTAGCAACTTAAAACCCGAAAATGGAGGATTACGACTTATTCCAGGTACACATAAACAAGGTCTGTATCAATTATTGTTCCGCAAAAAACATTTCCTAGATCATAAACCAGATGCAGAAGAAGTAGCGGTTCTACCGGAAGCGGGTGATCTTACCGTACATGATGGACGTTTGTGGCATAGAGTAGAGAAATCATCAGTTGTAGGAGAATCAAGTCGCAGAAGAGTTATTTATGTGCCCATTATAGCAGGAAAATACGAGCCTAAAGATGAAAATAGCCCAACTGCATTTTATCAGCGATTTGCAGGAGTTGTCAAATAAATAAGAAAATCCCATTCATTTCAAATGACAAGTAGTTATTTAAAATGAATGGGATTTTTACTTAAATCCTTACTAACTTATTTACTCTGACGAGAAGTTTTTTCGGATACCCAGCTTTTTCATTCTTGCTTCCAATGTAGTAGGCTTCAGTCCCAAACGTTGGGCAGCTCCAAATCGACCCCGAATACGACCTCCGGTCTCTTCTAATATTTTCAAAATGTGTTGTCGTTGACTTTCCAGAAAGCCGTCTTCTATCTCTGTAAGGTTAGCTGATTCCTGTGGTAAATAAACAGGAAGTGAACGAGGGATATCTTTTTGAGTAGCCATACTGGCAGAAGCTGTAAATGCAGGTACTATATCTAGTTGAGGACCTGAAGCCAGGATAACAGCCTGTTCTATTACATGTTCCAGTTCCCGGATATTACCTGGCCAGGAATGGTGCAGCAGAAAATCCATCATTTGAGGAGTCACACCTTCAATGCCTTTCCCTATCTTACGACTATACTTCTCAATAAAGGATCTCACTAATAAAGGTATATCTTCACGTCTTTCACGCAAAGGAGGCAATACGAAAGGAAAGGTACTTATCCGGTAATACAAGTCCATCCGAAACTTATCAAGAATAGCTTCCTGATACAGATTGCGGTTAGTAGCCGCAATGACTCTTATATCCAATTGAATAGTTTGCTTCCCTCCTACCCGTTCAATTTCATACTCCTGCAATACCCGTAATAGTTTGGATTGTAATTCCAAAGGAAGCTCACCTATCTCATCCAGAAAGATCGTTCCCCCATTGGCTAATTCGAATTTACCAATACGTCGTTCTGTAGCTCCGGTAAAGGCTCCTTTTTCGTGTCCGAATAGTTCCGACTCAATCAATTGAGCAGGTAGAGCTGCACAGTTAACTTTAATTAATGGTCGATTTTTGCGATTGGACATATTATGAATTGCCCGGGCAATTAATTCTTTACCAGTTCCAGTCTCTCCCTGTAACAATACTGTTGAATCCGTTGGGGCAACTCTATGTACATTCTCCAGTACTTTTTTAATAGCAGGAGAACGGCCTATGATTTCCGAAAAAGCTTGTTCCTGATTAAGTTCCTGAATCAATAAGGTATTCTCTCTTCGCAATTTTATTTCCAGTACCTCTTTCTGCTCAAATGTCAATAGCCGTCCAATCTGATGTGTAATCTGTTTAGCTAGCTCTATAAGAATCCGGAGATCTTTACTAAAAAACGAATTCTCTTTTTTGCTACAAACAATCAATGTAGCAAAGGCATCATTAGGCAAGGCAATCGGAACAAACAAAGCTTCTTTCACCCCCATCACAGTGGCAAACCGATTCGAGACAATCAGCTTCCGACTTAGCTCACTATATTCCTCTGCTGTAAAAATATGTGGTCTGGAATAAATCTCCAGTTGAGAAAAAGCCGATTGGCGATAGGTTTCCAGATCCAACCCAAGCATTTCCAGCATTTCTTCCCGACTAATCAGTGTAAAGCCTCCATTTTGCCGCATTGCATTGTATCCACTTAATACAAAACCTGTTTTGGGAGAAAACGCAGGAATAGTTAGCAGATCACAGTTAATCATATTGTTGATGGCCGCAGTAATAGTCAGAAACATCTGTCCATAATCTTTTTCCGATGTTAAGGCATTCATTACCACCAACTGCATCGATTTTTCACGAAGCTGTTTCTCCAGAATTTCGCAATGCAAGGTGTGTTCCACGGCCAATGCCAGTCCTTCACTGTGCTGTTCGAGCCAGGCTGTAGTTTCTGCAATAGGTGCTACCTGATTAAATGACAGAATTATAGCTCCCAGTAACTTGCCTTTGGTAAACATGGGTACTGCTACCCATATAGATCCATCTGGCAATTCAATCGATATCTTGATTTGTTCTGTAAATACACGGTTTTCAATTACCTGATTCTGAGCAAAAGTCAGCTTTCCGCCAGGCTTGGTCTTTTCTATATATAAATGCTTATTCTCTTCTCTGGGAAGAGCCAGATGCATATGGACAAAACCCAATTCGGATTGAAACTTATACAGATAATCCACCACTTCAGGCAATTTCTGCAGTTTAATCATGTCCATTAGGAAAGAATGTGAGCTCTCTTGCAATGCCATTATTCAATCAATATAAGCTTGTACAAATAAACTCCAAAATCAATAGAGCATTAAAACCCTACAAATGTATACTATTGGAGAATAACTCCAATAGTATTGGAGTTATTCTCCAATAGTATCATTATCCAACTAGTCACCAAGCAACCACCCAAAGAAACAAAATACTGAAAATCAATACATTAAACACACAAAAGCAAAACATTTCTGTATTTCTCCAAAATGGCACAGAAATGTGCTCTTATAAGACAAATATCTTCAAAATATAATCATGAATTCTCTCACTATAGATACAGATGTTTCTTCCAGAGTCTGGTTTATTACAGGGTGTCTGGGTGGCATTGGACGCTATCTGGCCGAAGCAGTACTAGCTCAGGGTAATAAAGCTGTTATCACAGCTAAAAATCCTGCAAAGTTCTACTCTTTACAGGAACAATATCCGGAACATGCACTAGTAATGCAGTTGGATGTTTCAGAATTTCACCGTATCCCAGAAACTGTAAACAAAGCGATAGACCGTTTTGGAAAAATAGATGTATTGGTTAACAATGCTGGCTATGGCTTACAAGGAGCCGTAGAAGAACTGACTATGGATCAAATAAAACAGCAGTTCAATACCAACTTTTTTGGGATGCTGGAAGTAACAAAAGCCATATTACCCTATATGCGGGAAGCTCGCCAGGGTCATATTTTAACCATCAATTCACTGGCAGGTGGACTTACAGCTCAACCCAAACTGGGAGCTTATCACGCTACCAAGTTTGCAATTGAAGGATTGTCGGAGTCATTGGCACAGGAAGTAAAACCCCTTGGCATCAAAGTAACTGTGGTAGAAATGGGTGTTCAGCGTACTGACTGGTGGGGAAGTACACTGATCCGCACAGAGAATGTGATCGATGAATATACGCAGGCAGGAAATTTTTCCAACGGAGCATCAGATCTAACCAACACCCGCACATTAAATGATCCGCAAGCTACAGCAGAAGCAATCCTGCAGGTAGCCAATCAACCAGATGCACCATTGCATCTTATTATTGGACACGATGCCATACAATCGATCCGCCAAAAAATAAACTTGCTTCAACAGGAAATGCATGCATGGGAATGGATCTCAGATGCTATCCTTTCAGAAGAAAATTCAGACGTTTAGAAACAACTGATATCTACAAAGCAGGCTCTTGTATTTTGACAATACCAATCGATATAAGAGATCCAGGCAGATACTTGTTTTTATCGTCTTGTTTATATACCAGTTTTCTTAATCAAACCAACTAAACTCAAAAAACAGGAAGTACTATGTATTCCTGTAATGTATTACAATTATGTGGATTGTACGATTAGCCCTGACCCGAGCCTATACCATTGCTGTAATGGCTCTTCTGATCTTAATCATGGGTATCGTTTCCATCGTTCAGATGCCAACGGATATCTTCCCCAGAATAAACATTCCGGTGATAACCGTTATCTGGACGTATCGGGGATTATCTACCGATGAGATGGAAAAAATGATTACCAACTTTAGCGAAACCGCCACTACAAACAACGTAGGTAACATACGACAGATGGAATCGCAAACGCACAATGGTATTGCCGTTATCAAAATTTTCTTCCAGCCCGACGTTCGGATTGAAGAAGCATTGGCGCAGGTGACTTCCATTGCCCAGACTATTCGGGTACGGATGCCCCCAGGAACTCAGCCTCCGCTGATTGTGCGTTACAATGCTACGGAAGTGCCTATATTGCAACTAGGTCTTTCCTCTGATAGCCTTACAGAATCTCAGGTGACTGACTATGCCCAAACAAGGATACGTCCTCAGATTGCAACTGTGCAGGGCTCACGGATGTCATTGCCTTTTGGTGGAAAAACCCGTCAGATTATGGTAGATCTTGATCCGGAGAAGTTACTGGCTCAGGGACTTACTCCTGAAGATGTTGTCAATGCCGTATCAGCACAAAACTTAACTCTTCCCAGTGGACAAGCACGTTTCGGAGATCGGGAATACAATGTTCGTCTGAATACAAAACCTGATGTCCTGTCAACACTCAACGATATTCCTATAAAACAGGTCAATGGTGTAACGCTTCACATGCGGGATGTAGCCAATGTACACGATGGAGCTGCCATACAAACCAACGTAGTAAAACAGGATGGCGTGCGGGGTGCATTGTTTAGTATTGTAAAGATTGGGAATGCCTCAACTACAGCTGTAGTAGATCGCATCCGTAAAGAAATCCTGCCACAGGTACGTGCCGCAGCACCAAAGAACTTAAAAATCACCGAACTATTTGACCAATCCGTTTTCGTACGTGCCTCTATTCACGGAGTGGTATTGGAAGGGGTGATTGCAGCATTACTGACAGCTGCTATGATTCTGCTCTTCTTGGGAAGTTGGAGAAGTACACTGATTGTTGCTATTTCTATTCCTTTGTCTATTCTCTTCTCGCTCACTGTCTTGTACCTGTTAGGTGAGACATTAAATATCATGACTTTGGGAGGCTTGGCACTGGCAATTGGTATTCTGGTAGATGATGCAACCGTAACCATAGAAAATATTCATAGAAACCAGGAATTAGGCCTTCCTCTGCGAGAGGCTATTCTGCAAGGAGCTCAACAGATTGCCACTCCAACATTGGTAGCGACTCTGACTATCTGTATTGTGTTTGTATCTGTACTGTTTCTGGAAGGCCCTGCACGATTTTTATTCGCTCCAATGGCCATGTCTGTAGTGTTTGCTATGCTGGCATCCTATCTGTTGTCAAGAACATTAGTGCCTATGCTGGCAAATCTGATGCTGGGAGCAGAAGAGCATCATCATACAGAAGGACATGAAGCAAAGCCTAAAAATATCTTTGCTCGTATGCATGCAGGATTTAACAACTCATTTGAACGTTTTCAGTCCCACTACATGACTATGTTGAGTTGGGCTTTGAATAACCGGAAAAAGATGCTTGTTATTTTCCTTATCGTAGTCATTGGTACAGGGGTAATGATTCCTTTTGCCGGACGTGACTTTTTTCCAAGTGTAGATGCAGGTCAGTTTCGACTACATGTACGGGCTCCATCCGGTTCCCGTCTGGAAGAAACCGAACGAATTGCCTCTCAGGTAGAAGCTGTTATCCGAAAAGAAATTCCATCTGAAGAAATAGAAACCATTATTAACAATATTGGGATGACTAGTGAAGGGTATAACCTGACCTTTACAGATAACTCCTCGCTGGGTACTGCAGATGCGGAATTACTGGTGGCCTTGTCTGAAGAAAAGACAAAATCCACCAGAGATTACATTCGTCACCTGCGTGAAGTATTACACGAACAAATGCCTGAACTGGTTGTATTCTTCCAGCCTTCAGATATTGTGAGCCAGATTTTGAACTTTGGTTTAACGGCTCCTATTGATATTCAGATCGCTGGTTTTGACAGAGCTAATAACCTGAAAGTAGCACAGGAAATCAAACAACGTGTAGCAAGTATTCCAGGTGCAGTAGATGTTCGGTTACATCAGGTCTTGAACGCACCAGAGTTGTTTGTCAATGTTGATCGTGAACGAGCACACCAGTTGGGTCTTAGTGAACAAAAAATCGCGACCAATATGATGATTTCATTGAGTGGTACTACACAGGTGCAACCAAACTTCTGGGCAGATCCACAGACAGGCTTTCCATATCTGATTGCAGTGCAAACGCCACCATTCCGGTTAAATACAATGGATAAATTGTTGCAAACCCCTATGGTACTGACTCAGGATGCTTCAACCCCACAACTATTGAGCAATGTGATGAGTATTGAACGCAAAATGGCTCCAATGATTATTAATCGTGTCAACACGCAGCCTGTATATGATGTGTATGCTTCTGTGGAGAAGACAGATTTAGGGTCTGTTTCCAGTCAGTTGGAAAAAATCGTAGGAGAATATCAATCTCAGCTGAAGCCTGGTAACAAGATCATTTTACGTGGACAGGTAGAGAGTATGAACAGTGCATTCTCCCGCCTGGGTATTGGGTTGGTATTTGCAGCAGTACTGGTATACCTGCTAATGGTAGTTAACTTCCAGTCATTCCGTATCCCATTCATCATTATCACAGCGCTGCCTGGAGCTATGTGTGGTATGGTGTGGATGTTGTTCTTAACCCAGACACCTTTTAGTATCCCATCTCTTATGGGAGCTATCATGAGTGTGGGGGTTGCCACAGCTAACAGTATCCTGATGGTAAACTTTGCCTCAGATACTTTACTGGAAAGCGACCTTTCTCCATGGCAGGCGTCCTATGAAGCAGGTAAAGCCCGTCTGCGTCCTATTCTGATGACAGCTCTGGCTATGATTATTGGTATGTTACCTATGTCGCTTGGATTGGGTGAAGGTGGCGAACAAAATGCGCCACTGGGACGTGCCGTAATCGGAGGTTTGATCCTTGCCACATTCACAACGCTGTTGTTTGTACCTGTTGTATTTAGCTATCTGGCACCTAAAAAAGTAAAAGAGGCAGTGGCTTAATCCACTGCCTGCATAAACACACGACCATTATACCATAAAACTATAGTAAACATGAAATCAAAAATCTTAATCTGGTTCGTTCCAGTTGCCTTAATCCTTCTATTTCTCTTTGTTGGCGTTCTTCCCCACGTTCGTAACCGCCAGGAATTACATGCTTCTGTACAAAAAGAACAAAATCTGGTTGTCCAGGTAAATACAACTACCGCAACCCGTTCTGATTCCATTTCCAGTCTTACGTTACCTGGACAGATTCAACCGCTTCGGGAAACCCAATTGTATGCACGTACTCAGGGTTATCTGAAAAAACGTCTGGTAGATATTGGAAGTCCGGTAAAGAGAGGACAATTACTGGCAAGTCTGGATGCACCAGAACTGGACCAGGACATTATTCGTGCGCAAACAGATCTGCGACTGGCAAAAACCAATCTGGAACGTGTAGAAAGCGTTACATTACCTGGAGCTGTATCCAAACAGGACATAGACAATCGTCAGGCACTGTATGATATGAACCAGGCAAATCTGCGCCGCATTGAAGTATTAAAAAGTCTTCAGGAAATACGTGCACCTTTTAATGGCATTGTAACTGCACGTACTACAGAACAAGGAGCACTAATTACAGCAGGAAATAGCACTCCGTTATTTACAGTTTCTCAGTTAGATACTCTACGTGTGTATACAGATGTGCCACAGTCCTATTATAAATATATTCAGTTAGGACAAGCAGTAGAAGTTCGTGTACCGGAACTGTCAGGTAAAACATTCAAAGGAAAAGTAGTAAGAACCTCTGAAGCACTTCGTTCTCAATCTCGTACTCTGTTAACAGAAGTACTTATTCCTAATCCGGGTCGTGAACTGGTATCAGGTTTGTACGGACAGGTAAACTTCCAGTTAAAACAATCTCTGCCTCCGGTTGTAATTCCTGCTAATGCTCTCTGGATGACATCTACAGGTCCACAGGTAATGGTCGTAAAAGCTGACAACACACTACATGTTCAACCTGTTGAAATTGCCCGTGATTTCGGCTCTACTGTTGAGATAGGAACGGGTCTGCAAGGTGGAGAGAACCTGGTAATCAACCCATCTGACAATCTGCGTGAAGGACAGCGTGTAGTATCTAAAATCGCATCTGTCCCTGCTAATTCGACCAAATAACCATCTGAAAACAAGGAATTTGCTTTATATGAAAGTATTCACCAACTACCTGACGGGCTTTATTGCTTTAATCATAAGCCTGTCAGGTATGGCTCAGTCAACAACAGCGATTGCTGAGTCTGATAAAATACAGCCGTCTACACAGCAAAAAGATCCTGTGCCTGCTATCAATCAGTGGTGGCAGCTTTTTCAGGACCCTTTACTGGACTCACTGATTCAGGTTGGCATTGCCAACAACTTAGAGATTAAGTCTGTAATGAATCGTCTGGAGGAATCCCGTACCCGTATCAAACTGGCAGAATCCTATCGGGTTCCATCTGTGCGATTTGATCCATACGCCTCTACTCAAAACCTTGCACCGAATCGTCCACTGGCCTTACAGGTTCAGGATCAACAGGTAAAACGCTTCATTATGAATACCTTTCAGCTTCCAATAGATGTAAGCTATGAAGTAGATATCTGGCAACGTTACAGAAAGCAGATACAGGTAAATCAGATGTTAAGCCAGGCAACTGAAGCAGAACGTCAGGCTGTACAGCTTACTGTTACTACAGAAATTGCACGCAATTATCTACTTTTGCAAACTACTGATACAGAAAAACGGGTATTGGAACAAGGTTTGCGTTTACGGGATTCAACACTACAGGTAGTCAAAGCCCGTTATAAAGCAGGACTTACCACAGAAATGGATGTACAACGTGCACAAACCGAAGTAGCTACTATACAAATACAGTTACAAAGTATTCAGCGCACTCGTTCTGAACTTGAACTTTCGCTGGCAGTCTTAACAGGAGCAGAACCGACTCAGCTAAGCATTCCGGAAAAAACACTGGCAGAATTATTACCAGTTGTTCCAGCAGCATCAGCTAACGAATTACCATTACATCGACCAGACCTGATCCAGTCTGCCTATATGACAACTATTGCAGAAGAACAAGTTCGAATCAACAAAGCAGCTTTACGCCCAAGATTAAATCTGGTAGGGTCGGCAGGATTAACTTCACGCAAAGTCGATATGCTGCTTAGTTCCAATAGTGCTACCTATATGGTAGGCGGAAGCATTGTGATTCCTATTTATGAAGGAAATCGTAACCGAAACAATGTAGTACTGGCCCAACAACAGGTTCAAACAGCAACATCGACATATCAGCAACGTGTATTGACAGCCAAAAAAGAAGTAGAGACAGCACTGGTTAATCTGCAAATACTTACTCAACAAAATGTAAGTCAGCAACAGGCTGTTGAATCTGCGTTACGAACACGGAGTTACTCACGTGAATTGTATGTAAAAGGGCTTACTACTTTCCTGGATGTTGTAGACTCCGAACGCACTGCATTGGATCTGCAACGTCAGGCAGTTAACCTTCACGGACAACTAGCACTTTATACAGTTGCTCTTATCAAAGCGCTGGGAGGAAGCTGGTAAGTATACCTTATATTTGTTAATTACACAGTCCCTACTGACTATTCAGAGGGACTTTTTTATTTCTCTATTGAATGCAGTAAGCTAACAGGTTATTTTTTGTCGTTACAGATCAGAGGTTACATCTATTTTGAAGCACTTTCCATAAAAAAGTTCTTCGGGCATGCATCAACTCCTGCTTAATCTGCTTTTCATATTTTCACTATTTAGCGAAACAACAAATAAAATACAGAATAAAATATTTTTCACAATCTTAAACGCGCTTCACCTCGGAAAAATCCATATTAACAGTCAAAACTCCAATCATAAGTTTCAATTAAATATCTTATTTACTAAGTATGTAATAATAAGCTATATAGGAGAGAAACAAACAGAAGTTCATGCACTTACATTTTTTCTATTATCTATACATTACCTTATCATGTAAGTTATCTACATGAATTTCATTTTACTAATAGTACACAATACGTTAGTCAATAACCTCCTATTTACTTTGAAAAAGCTCAAACTGCTCTACAAAAGCAAATTAACACAAAAGCCTCCACATAGAGCTACGCCTATAGAAAGGTTACAGGCATAGTTATTAATCGTACAGTTTACCGTATGGATCTCACACTTTTCCGATAAAAGCACCATGAAAGTATGGTAAAATTACATTAACAGTATAGCTATTTACGGAATGCTTTAGTATATCTATGCTATCTTGCCGTATCTTAAAAAAACAAAAATTAGTAAACAGATGGCAGGCAAGTCGTTATTCACTATTGTTTCTTACAATGAAGCAATTCCTGAAGTACAAAAAATTTATGACGAAACTAAAAAAGAGTTAGGAATTCCATTTGTACTTAACTGGTTTAAATGCCAGGGGAATAATGCCATCTTATTAAGAGGAAACTGGGAAAAGCTTAGATCTACATTGATCATGGGCAATGTTCCCAATATTATAAAACAGTTGATTATTTATAATGTATCCAGCAAACGCAAATGTGAATACTGCGCTACCGCACATGCCATATTTGCCAATATGATGGGCAAAGCAATAGGTGGTAATGACTTTATTATTACAGAGAACCTGGATAGCGACATAATTCCTGTTAGTTACAAAACTGCTTTACGGGTTGTGACCAAAGGAGCTTTGCATCCGGAAACAATCGGACAAGAGGACTTTGATGAACTATACGAAGCTGGTTTTGATTCAGGTGAAATTCAGGAACTAATGGCGCAAGCTGATTTAGTCAATATGCTTAATACCATTGCTGATATCTCAGGAATTAAAGTTGATAATGAATTACTCGAAATCGAAGTTTAATTTCCTGATCATTGAGTAACCCATTAGAATTCAGATATCGTCTTGTGTATGAGTCGCTGGCCAAACTGACTACTCATCTGAATCATTCAGAAACGCTCGACGAGGTACAGCATTGTTTGCAAAGGCACCTGAAATATCTCTTTGACTATCAATTGGTCAGATTTGGCTACTATCAGGACGGACAGTATATTATCTATTCAGGCTTTAAGGCTGAAAGCCGATTGGAAACAGGCAGTACAAAATTATTCTGGGAACATGAACGGATGTTGCAAAAGCAGGAAATCCCGGTTGTGCTGGATAACCTTTCCAATCTTGATGTCAGAGCAGAAACGTATCCGATTCCACTGAAAGAGATATGTGATAAAATATGGGGCTGGCATTTTCCTTTTGGAAAGACTAGTGGAATGGTAGTATCTGTATTTTCTGGAGAAAATAAACTATTCTCTCAAGCAGATATTCCTGTATTAAAGATTATATCTGAAAGTCTATATTCACGAATCTTTACCATTTGTCTGATTCAGGAACTGGACCAACGAAAACAGGACTTGCTGATTGCACTGGAAGATGTACAAGAAAAAAACCGAATTGTTTCAGATCTCGTACATAAACAGGAGGAAATCATTCAGCAGCGAACCCATGAGTTACAGAGAAAAAACGAAAAACTATTAGAGCTATCAAAGCTCAATGCCCATTCAGTTCGGGAACCCTTATCCAGGATACTGGGACTGATACAGGTAGCAGAACTTATATATAGTAACGAAATTCAACCAGAATGGCTGGCAATGTTACAGGTATCCTCACAAGACCTGGACTCTGCCTTACAAAATGTTATACAGCTCACAGATCGGGAGATCTTAAAATAAACGTAGCAAAGGTATGCCGAAGAAAGTAATGTTAGTAGACGACATGGAGATTGCAAACTTTATCTCCAAAAAAATCATTCAGAATACCTTGGGTGATGTAGAAGTATATGATTTTACAAGTCCGAAATTGGCGTATGAACAAATTGAAGAGATCCATCCTGATATTATTTTATTGGATCTGAACATGCCTGTTATGGATGGATGGGCATTTCTGGAACGGATGCAGGCAGAAAATAAACAGGATTATAAAGTCTTGATCCTAACTTCTTCTACCAGTGAAGTTGACAAAGAAAAAGGTATGCAGTTTTCCAATGTACTTGATTTTTGCTCCAAACCACTTAATAAAGAACTTCTTATAAGCTTCTTTCTGACAGAAAAGCTGTCTGCCTGATAAAAGTATTACAAAACAGAAAATGGTCAAACCAGCAATTTCAATTGTGTAGGTTTGACCATTTTCTGTTTTGTAAGTTATTGTCTAATCATCCAGATTACCAACCACTTCATACTGTGTGCCGGAAGCAGTCACAACAGGTTTATACAAAAGATCATCAAACTCATAGTAATTCTCTCCATCAATTGTCACTTCATCCACATTATCTTCTGGTAAATTGGGTACTACTGTACCTACTACAGGCTCTATTGTTTCATACTCATTGTCTACCTGCTTGTAGTAAGCACCCTGATAATAATAATGAGGAGTACCTCCAATAACAATATTTGTATACCCAACAGGTAAAACCCTAATACGCACACCCCTGGGAGGAGCAATTACGGTATATACATTGTTGACTTGTGTATGATAAAATCCATTGTAATAATAGTAATTACGTCCACGGGATACTACAGTTACATGGCCAGCAGGTAAAACAGTCACAGTTCGAACACGTCTTGGCCTCACTACCACTACTTTAGCCCGCGGATAACGACGCACAGGTCTGGCTCTGACAACCCGTACCCGCTCTACCCGTCTGTGTGCATGTCGTTGAGCAAACAAGTCACTCTCTACTGAAGTCAACAGACTTATCAGTAAAGTTGCAAAAACTATTATTTTCATTATTCGTTTGTTTAAAAGTTGTATTCAATCAGACCACAAAAGTTGCACAAGGTTTAATCTTCTGGTTTACTATTCCAATATAGCACTTATACAGACTTATAAACAACTCAGAATGACAGGATTAATTACACAAACAGCAGAAGAACAAATTACTGGCAGAAAAGAAGCAAAATAGGGTTTATCAGAAAAAACAGCTGTTTTTTATCTGATATACAGTAATTAACTGACATCCAAACCCATTTTGGCTAGCATGCGAATAACTGCATAAATCAGGATGTATCAGAACGATATTAGCCTTACATTTGATTGTCGGAATCATCCGGTTTTGTTTTATTTAATTTATCTTTATTTCAATGAGTTTCTGTTTAGTAAAACGTGTATTTCTCATGCTGACAGCAGGTCTCATCTGCCAGATCAGCTGGGCGCAAGCTACGAAATACCCCATTATTCCCTACCCCACAACATTGGTTGAGAAGGAAGGACAATTTACAATTACGGCCAAAACCAATCTTTCATTGGCTAAAAATGCAGCTTTATTTGTCAACGAAGCAAACCAGTTGAAAGACATTATCAAAAATGCCACAGGGATTACGTTGTCTTCCAAAAAATCAAAAGGAGGCTCAGCTATCCTGTTTCAGCAAGACCCAGGCATTGCCAATCCAGAGGGATATCACCTCACAATTACTCCAGAACTAGTAACTATTACAGCAAAAACTCCGGCGGGTATGTTTCGGGCAACCCAAACACTGCGTCAGTTATTGCCTGTTAAAGCTTCATCTTCACAATCTGTTACTATACCCGCTGCAGAAATTAAAGATGAACCTTTGTACACATGGCGAGGAATGCATCTGGATGTTTCACGTCATTTCTTTTCGGTAGAATATCTCAAAAAATATATTGATCTGCTGGCTCTTTATAAAATGAATAAACTGCACCTGCATCTCACAGATGATCAGGGTTGGCGAATTGAAATCAAGAAATATCCTAAACTAACAGAACAGGGAGCCTGGAGAACATTCAACAACCAGGATTCAACCTGTATGAAAAGAGCCAAGGATAATCCTGACTTTGAGATTGATACGAAACATATTGTACAAAAAGATGGAAAAACAATGTACGGAGGATTTTATACCCAGCAACAAATGAAAGATATCATCGCTTTTGCTGCAGCCCGACACATTGAAATTATTCCCGAAATAGACATGCCTGGTCATATGATGGCAGCTATCAAGGCATATCCTTATCTGAGTTGCAGTGGAAATACCGGCTGGGGTAAAGATTTCTCGACACCTATTTGTCCTTGTAATGAAGCTACATATCAGTTTGCTCAGGATGTGTATAGTGAGATCATAGATCTGTTCCCAAGCGAATATGTTCATCTTGGAGCTGATGAAGTTGAAAAGACCAGTTGGGCACAGGCAGATGTTTGCAAGGAACTTATGCAAAAAGAAGGAATCAAGAATGTCAATGAATTGCAAAGCTACTTTGTGCACCGCATGGAAAAATTCTTCCACTCAAAAGGTAAAAAGCTGATTGGCTGGGATGAAATTCTGGAAGGCGGAATTAATCCATCAGCGATTGTGATGTACTGGCGCAGTTGGGTACCTCAGGCACCCATCAAAGCAGCCAAAAATGGAAATCAGGTAATTATGACACCGGGCACCCCTTTGTATTTCGACTCTCCTCCTGATAAAAATTCCGTATACAATGTGTATCATTTT
The DNA here is from genome assembly GCF_030068545.1 of Xanthocytophaga flava. NCBI lineage: Bacteria > Pseudomonadati > Bacteroidota > Cytophagia > Cytophagales > Rhodocytophagaceae > Xanthocytophaga > Xanthocytophaga flava. The sequence goes on from NZ_JASJOR010000022.1 coordinate 102,506, forward strand.
CAGGTTATACCCAAAGGCCTAAGTGAAGCAGAAGGAAAAGCAATCATAGGTGCACAAGCCAATCTGTGGACAGAATATATTCCTTCCGAAAAACGTGCTGACTATATGTTTATGCCTCGTATGACAGCCTTAGCAGAGGTACTATGGACACATAAGGATCTATACAAGTCTTATCAAAGCAGATTGATTCAACACTACGGCCGACTGGAAACAATGGGTGTACACTACCGTATTCCGGATTTGACAGGTTTTACAGGAGAAAACGTATTTACGGATCAGGCTGTACTAACGGTTCAAAAACCGCTTCAGGAGTTAACTATTCGCTATACAACAGATGGAAGCTTACCTCAGGCGACATCTTCTGTACTCCCTTCTTCTCTTACCATTAAAACACCTTCTACTATCAAAGTAGCAGCCTTTACTCAGTCAGGATCCCGTGGCGATATTTACACGCTTTCCTACAAACAGGAAACGTACGCCGAACCGGCTTCTGTTGCCAATCCGGTGCAGGGGCTACAATGTACCTACTACCCTGAGTATTTCCTGAATACTACTCAAATCAAAACCAAGAATGCCGCTGGTACTTCTGTAGTTAAAACAGTAGTTGTACCTCAGGAGGCTACAGCAGGTAGCTTTGGACTAACCTATAGAGGATATCTGAACATACCAGAAACAGGTGTGTATAGCTTCTATCTGACATGTGATGATGGTGGTGTATTGCGTGTAGCAGGTCGAGAAGTAGTCAATAACGATGGTCAGCATTCGGCTATTGAAAAAAGCGGACAGGTAGCGCTTAAAAAGGGCTTGCAGCCTATCGAGATTGACTTTATTGAAGGTGGGGGCGGTTATGCGCTTAAACTACAGTACAGTCTGGGTAATGAAGCACCTAAGGACATTCCTGCCAGTTGGCTTGTTCAACCTCAAAACAAATAATAGTCAGGCATTATATTTATATAGTACATTACTACAGGTTTATACCTGCCAGTAATGTACTTCTTATTTTATCTTTATTCCTGTTCATACCATTATGTCAATTGCAAACCATAGCTGGGATCTGAGTATACCAGAAGCAATAGCGTTACAAAAAGAACTACGTACTCAAATACAACTCACACCTCTTGATAAAGAGATACGATATGTAGCAGGTACGGATATTTCCTTTAATAAATTCTCAGATACTGTATATGCAGGCATTGTTGTGTTAGACCTAACAACCTTGCAGGAAGTAGCTCGTTCTATGGTTGTAACAGAAACACATTTTCCCTATGTACCTGGTCTTTTGTCATTTCGCGAGATTCCTGCTTTGCTGCAAGCCTGGGAACAGCTAACCTTTAAACCAGATCTTTTAATTGTAGATGGTCATGGCATTGCTCATCCAAGGCGACTAGGTATTGCTACCCATCTGGGTCTGGCGTTGGATATGCCCACCATTGGTTGTGGTAAAAGCCGGCTGACAGGTACCTATACCCTACCAGATAATGAACCAGGTTCTACCTCTCCATTATGGGATCGCCAGGATCAGATTGGTATAGTATTACGTAGTAAGCGAAACACACTACCGCTATTCATATCTCCTGGTCACAAAATCACCTTTGCAGAAAGTGTTACGATAGTGCAGAAATGTATTACCAAATATCGACTTCCGGAAACTACCCGAAAAGTACATGATGCAGTAAATGCCCTACGTATTGCTTACAAAGGTCCAGCATCTCCAGCCTAATAAAGATAATTTCATATACTTTTCAGCTCTTAACTCTAATATCCTATTTTCCTATAAAATAAATCCTATTAACATTTAATAATAACTCATACTTTCAAAACCAATTTTTATCCATACAAAACTAATCTTTCACTCTGCTTCTTTAAATTCGCTATTGCATATAAAGTGTAAATACCTAATATAGAACCTATTACTAAAAAACATACTTAAAAATAGTTCTTACATCCATAAATTGTCCATCAGAATACTTCTCTTAAGTATAAAATTCGCATAAATAATTGTAAGTCAATATATTATAATTAATAAAATTTTTACTTATTATTTTCAATAAAAAAATATTTTTTCTTTTTTAGATTAAAACTGCAATTTCCCACAAATTTCTTACATGCTTCTATAAGTCCAATTCCTCACCTAACTCACTAAATACCCATTAAATTCATAAGTCCAATTACTCATTTTTCTTTTATATTCTGAATGCAGCGATAATAGCTTTTTTCTTAACTAATTATCTATATCGCCACAGAATAATACAATAAAAAGCCCCGCCTATTTAATATAACCACGAAAAATATTGTACTTTTCTTATAGTATGTAAGAGAGTACTCTTTCAGTTATCTCCCGATAACTGCATGCAATATTTTGTACTTTTTCTGGCTCATAGTACTTTTCAAACATACCAATAGTACTTTTTCAACAGCTTTTTTTTGCTTTTTCCCCTTTTATTACGAATCTATTATTACATCATGATTGTACTTTTTTCAATACAGAACTGCCGTACCTTTGTATCGTTGATTTACACAATCAGCCATACAAAACCAAATCAATAAAAGTATAACCTTTAAATCACCCATCTTAAAAATTACCTAAAATAACAATCAGCAATTATTACTATGAAAACCTCTCTAATGTCATTCGCCCTTGCCCTTGTTCTTTCAGTTACAGCTTTTGCCATGGACAATATCGATGACACTAAAAAAACTTCTTCAGCAACAATTACAACAACTAATCGTGCAGCCGTTTACAATCTGGTATATACTTCTGCCAAAGCAGGTCTGGTAACAGTATCTATCAAAAATCAGGATGGTCTTGTTGTAATGCAGGAGGAAATTGAATCAGATAAAAAAGGATTTATCCGTCCATATAACTTTACAGCAATGCCTGCAGGAAGCTACACACTGGTAGTAAAAGATGCAGCTGGCAAATCAGAATTATCATTGACTTATGCTCACACAGTGCTTAGCCCAGTGCGTAAGGCTGAGATCAAATCACTGGAAAGCAATAAATATCAGTTACGTCTGATAGGTAGCTCGGCAGAATCTATTGAGGTTACAATCTATAACCAGTTTGATCTGCCTGTTTACACTGAGACTTTAACACAAAAAGGAAGCTTTATCAGAACCTATGATTTAAGTAAAATGAAATCAGCTAAAAATCGGTTCGAGGTGAAAGCTAATGGTAAAATAATCAACCAGATTGAGTTATAAGAGTAGTGCACTTTATAGACTAGGCGTTTGTGCAAAACCCCAAGCTTTCTTAGCTTGGGGTTTTGTTTTTGTCTCCAAGCAGTTAGCAATACACATTACAGTTTATAAAATAATATTTTTTATTGCAAAAATCATGTTTGTAATTTATATTTTGTACATTCCGCTATAGTTGTTAGCAACCATAATCTAAGGTATCTGGCAAAGTACTGGCAGAATATGGACCATATGTTGGCTTGTATATTCTTTTAATTACTACCAGAATGAGGAAACTGTTACAGCAGCTTTTTCCATTTAGTAAATGTTTCAAAAATATTCTGGTTTTGCCCTTTATAAAGGACAGAGGTAGTTATTTCTGTTTCAAAGCTCTGGTATGTTTTTCATTGACTATTATTTTTACCTCCATTGCTCAAGCACAGGAGCTACAATTCAAAATCTATGCAAGCAACCAGATTGCCCCAGGCTCTGCACCTAAGTCGGTTGTACAGGATTCACTGGGTTTTGTTCTGATTCTTACAGATAAAGGTTTATTCCGCTTTAACGGACTGGAATTCTCACCAGTAAGACATGCACCTTACTTTACTCAACTTGTTCAGACACATACAGGCAAACTACTAGGACTTGGCTTACATGGTGTGTATGAAATCACCAGTTTACCAGATACCATAAAATTCTACAATCGATTATCCAGCCAGCAACCTATAGGCTTCTTTGAAGATTCAAAAGCAGGCTGGTGGATTCAATTGATATCTGGTGATATTCTCCATCATACTTTTGGTCGTTCCGTTTTGTTTTCGGTGCCATCACACACTCAACCCTTATTTTTATGGAATAACTCCCAAAAAGGTATATCTGCATTGTCACAGGATGGAAAACTATTTGAGATCCAATCTGATCAACTCACCTTCCAACAGATAGATGAATTACCTCAGTTAAAAGGTCTTGTATCTGTTATTCAAAGATCTGACTATTCATTCTGGGCAGCAACCAATCATGATCTATATGATATGAAGCTGTTAAACTCCGGAAAACAAAAAGCTGAACTCACTAAAATGAATGTTCCCACAAGTGAGATTACCAGTTTATTTCAGGATTATTATAATCACCTATATGTAGGAACCAACGATCGGGGTCTATTGAGGACAAATTTATCTGAAACTCCTTATCATTTTGAAGAAACATTATTTTCTAATCAGATCACCTTATTTGATACGCTTCCTTTCCAGTCTGTCAAACAATTTTACCAAGGCAAAGCCTCATCCATCTGGATTATTTCTAAAGAAGGAGTAACTCTGCTTTATCCTAAATTTTTCTATCATCCATATCCAGCAGTTTTACCCTACGAGCTAGGCTCAATCTGTCAAATACAAAACGGCAATTACTATGTCAGTTCCATTAATGAGATATTACGTCTTCCGGTATCCGCTCATTTTCAGAACCCAATATCTGTTATGCGGCTCCCCAGAGGTTCAATCTCAACAACAGCTTCTGACAGAAACAGGGTCTGGATTGGTAGTAGTCTGGGACAACTATCCTATCTGGAAAACGATCATTGGTACCCGGGCTTAAATCTGAGTAATCGTGGTGGACCTATTTTTAATATTTACACAGATTCTCGCCATAGAACCTGGTTCTGTCAGGTATATACCCATAGTCCATTACCAGGAATCACCTATACAGATTCCACCCTTTCCATACATTACTATGGTAAAGAAAAAGGTCTGACAGGTCGTATCATCACTGTAAAAGAAAGTTCTTCCAAAACCATATATGTGGGTGGGATTGGAGATAATTCTTATTTATATAAATACCATCCTGACAAAGATTATTTTGAAAATCTAAGTAAACGTCTTCCATTTGATATCAACCACTTTGAAGTTCATGACTTGATTATTGATGAAAAAGAGAATGTATGGATGGCCAGCACACATGGTTTGTTAAAATATGATCCTGTAAAAAATAATGTTACCCGTGTAGAACTGGGGCCCTATATTACTACAGCAGAAATGCGGGCTATTATTCAGGATGATCGAAAACAAATCTGGATTTCAACAGATGCCTATGGACTATTGTGCTTTAGGAACGGAGCATTTGTACGATATACACTTAACAATGGAATACCTCCTCCCAGTAACGTACTTTGGTATCGCAGGCTTTTTATTGATAATCAAAAACGACTTTGGGTGGGAAGTAATACAAGTTATACAGCATCTTTCTTACCTGCACCTAAACCACTTATTACTCCCAAACCTTTATTTCTGGAACTACGCTTCAATAAAAAAGTATTCAAAACTATTCCGTTTGAGTCTGTGTTTCCCTATCATACAAATCTCAAAGCTGCCTTTGTTAGCCTGTCTTATCCTACAGGCTCAATAGAATACCGGTTTCGACTACGCAATCTGGAAAAAAGATGGTCTACTCCCAGTACACAACAAACCGTTTCGTATCAGATGTTACCAGCAGGAGATTATACCCTAGAGATACGTGCCCGAAAAGGTGGTTATGACTGGAGCCCTACATTAACATTCTCATTTCATATAGAAGAGGTATGGTATAAACAAACCTGGGCGTATGGTATTTATTTTGCTGTTCTGATTGCGTTGATCTGGATTCTTATGCAGGCAAATACATGGCGACATGAACGCGAAAGACTACGGCTTAACAAAATTATAGATAGCAAAACGCAGGATATCTGGAATAAACACCAGGAGATACTGGCTCAGAACGAAGAACTGCATTCGCAACAGGAAGAGATTGCAATGCAACGGGATAAAATAAGCGCCCAGTTTGAGGACCTCATAAAAGCTCAACAGATCATAGAAGAGCAGAATAAAACTATACGACAACGCAATAAGTCGCTGAAGAAAGAAGTAGACATACGTACACAGGAACTGGTAGAATACAATCAACAGCTGGAACAGTTCGCTTTTATTACTGCCCACAACCTTCGATCACCTGTTGCCCGTATCCAAGGTCTGGGTACCTTGCTTGAAATGGCAGAAACTCAGACCGATATTGATCCTAAGGATATTACAAAAAAACTAATAAAAACAGCCTATGATCTGGATCAAGTCATTAAAGACCTGAATGCAATTCTGGAAGTCAAAAAGAACAGCACTAAAATTTTATCAGAAGTCAATCTTTACCATGAACTTGAGAAGGTAAAAGCTAATCTGTCCAAAGAAATACAGGATACAGAAACCGAACTACAAGTAGACTTTTCGGAAGCATTTCTGTTTTTATCCATTCCAGCCTATATAGATAGTATTCTCCATAATTTGATTAGTAATGCGATCAAATACCGACATCCGGATCGTACACCCATTATACGTATCCGAACCTGGCAACAGGAGCAAACCATTGGCATGGAAGTAAGTGATAATGGCCTCGGCATAGATCTGACGGCGTATGGCAAAAATGTATATCAGCTTTATAAACGTTTTCACTTTCATGTGGAAGGCAAAGGCTTGGGACTATATCTTGTCAAAACACAGGTAGATGCTCTGGGAGGTCGTATTGAACTTGAAAGTGAAGTAAACAAAGGTACTACCTTCCGCATTTATCTTACCCCAGGCAAAGAATCCGGTATCTAAATTGCCTTTATTTGTTAATACAAGCCAATCTATTTTATAGCAAGTACAGTTATTTTTCTGCTCCCTCCTGCATTTCTGCAAAAATCCTTACTTTTGCGCTTCGTTTAGAACCTCTTAAACCGAAAATAACCTGTATGTCTGAGTACAACTTTCGTGAAATAGAAAAAAGATGGCAGCAACGCTGGGAAGAACAGCAGACCTATCGTACAGATGTAGACGCCAGTCGTCCCAAGTACTATGTACTGGATATGTTTCCGTATCCATCCGGAGCCGGATTGCATGTGGGGCATCCACTGGGTTATATAGCCTCGGATATTGTATCCCGCTATAAACGTCTGCAGGGTTTCAATGTGCTGCATCCGATGGGATTTGATTCGTTTGGTTTGCCAGCAGAACAGTATGCAATACAAACCGGACAGCATCCTGCCGTTACAACAGAAAATAATATTGATACGTATATCAGTCAGCTGAAGAAAATAGGATTCAGCTACGACTGGAGCCGGGAAGTACGTACGTCTGATCCTAAGTTCTACAAATGGACACAGTGGATTTTTATGCAACTGTTTAACCATTACTATGACAAGGATGCAGATAAGGCTCTTTCAATCAGTAAACTAACCGAACACTTTGCAAAACAGGGCAATAGTGGCATTAATGCAGTATGTGATGAGGATACGCCTGCTTTTACAGCAGCAGAGTGGAATGCAATGACAGATAAGCAGCAACAGGAGTTGTTGTTTAAATATCGTCTGACTATGCCTGATGAAGCCTATGTAAACTGGTGCGCGGCACTGGGTAGTGTATTGTCTAACGATGAGGTAAAAGATGGTGTATCTGAAAGAGGTGGCTATCCGGTAGAGCGTAAACTGATGAAACAGTGGTCTATGCGGATCACTGCCTATGCAGATCGATTACTGGAAGGATTAAACGAGATTGACTGGTCTGACTCTATCAAAGAACAGCAACGCAACTGGATTGGCCGTTCACAGGGGGCGAGTGTACAGTTTGCGATTGAAGGAAACAGTGATAATCTGATTGAAGTATTCACTACAAGGGTAGATACTATTTATGGTGTAAGCTTTATTGTACTGGCACCTGAACATGAGTTTGTGTCATTCCTGACTACGCCTGAGCAGAAAACCGAAGTAGATACCTATGTAAAATGGGCAGCATCCCGTTCAGAAGTAGACCGGATGTCAGAAGTAAAGAAGGTGACAGGAGTATTTACAGGAAGTTACGCTATCAATCCATTTAATGGAGAGAAAGTACCTATCTATCTCGCTGATTATGTACTGGCTGGCTATGGAACAGGTGCTGTAATGGGTGTGCCTTCCGGTGATCAGCGGGACTGGAACTTTGCAACGCATTTTAATCTGCCGATTATTCCTATTCTGGATTCACAAAAGGATATGGATAAGCAAGCAGATGCTACCAAAGAGGGACACTATATCAACTCCGACATCATCAATGGTATGGAGTATAAAGAAGCTACAGCTACCCTGATTAAGTGGCTGGAAGAAAAAGGTTTGGGTAAAGGCAAAGTACAATATCGTCTACGCAATGCGGTATTTAGCCGTCAGCGTTATTGGGGTGAGCCAGTACCTGTTTATTATAAAGATGGCCTGCCTCAATTAATTGATGAGCAGGATTTGCCATTATTATTACCTGAAATTGATAAGTATCTTCCAACTGAAACGGGTGAGCCACCACTGGGAAGAGCCGAGAACTGGAAATACAAAGGACAGTATGAATATGAGTTAAGTACTATGCCTGGATGGGCTGGTTCCAGCTGGTATTTCTATCGGTATATGGACCCTCAGAACGACAGTGAGTTTGCCTCCAAAGAGTCGGTTGACTACTGGCAGAATGTAGACTTGTATCTGGGAGGCTCAGAACATGCGACAGGACACTTATTATATTCCCGTTTCTGGAATCACTTCCTGTATGACCTGGGCATGGTACCGCAGAAGGAATATGCAAAGAAACTGATTAATCAGGGAATGATTTTGGGACGGAGCAATTATGTCTATCGTGTGAAATCTTCTGAAGGAGAAGGAAAAAACCCGGTATTTGTATCATATAATCTGCGTAAAGAATACGAAACAACTGCAATTCACGTAGATGTAAATATTGTTGAAAACGATGAATTGAATGTGGAAGCATTCAAAAAATGGAGACCAGATTTCCAAAATGCAGAATTCATCCTGGAGGATGGAAAATATATTTGTGGCTGGGAAATCGATAAGATGTCAAAACGTTATTACAACGTTGTAAATCCTGACGACATTGTAGCCCGTTATGGAGCGGATACACTACGTATGTATGAGATGTTCCTGGGACCATTGACAGATGCCAAACCTTGGAACACCAATGGCATCAGTGGTGTACATAACTTCTTACGTAAGCTGTGGCGGTTATTCTATAACGAAGATAATGGTAATCTACTTGTAACCGATGCAGAACCAACTCGTGAAGAACTAAAGTCTCTGCACAAAACAATTAAAAAGGTAGCCGACGATATTGAAAACTATTCATTCAATACAACAGTCAGTGCCTTTATGATTTGTGTGAATGAATTGTCTTCTCAAAAATGCAGCAAACGGGCTATTCTGAGCGATCTGGTTGTAATTTTGTCTCCATTTGCACCTCACATCGCAGAAGAACTGTGGTCTATCTTAGGACACGCTACCAGCGTTACTAAGGCATCCTATCCGGTGTTCAATGCATCTTACCTGACAGAAGATAGTTTTGAGTATCCCATTTCTATCAATGGAAAGGTACGTATCAAAATGACCTTCCCGGCAGATGCTCTTCCGGCAGATATCGAGCAATCGGTATTGGCAGAAGAAACAGTACAGAAATGGCTGGAAGGTAAAGCACCGAAAAAGGTGATTGTAGTACCAAAACGGATTGTAAACGTAGTAATCTAAGCTATTTACAATCAAAGAGATATATGAGGTTCGGAATTTCCTGAACCTCTTTCTTTATACTTAAATGTACTGTATTGTTGCAAAACACATCTAGCCTCTTTGACTTTGATCTTCTACCTGTGGAGTCTTTTCAAGAATAAACTTTGAAAGGTCAATTATAGTAAGGATAAAAAATACGAGATACAATATGGTTACACTCAACCAGGTTATAGGTATGTGACGGCCAGTAAAACCATACCCCCAAAATGTCAGAAACAGGAAAAAAAAGATAAAGATGGAAGAGAATAACAGTGAAAAATTTATAATAAGCCCTAATGTCCTTTTTTGCCAGATCTTTTGATTAGACTGCCTGATAAAAAGAATAAGGAGTACAACTAATATCATAACAAGAAAAACCTCTTCCAGAAGAAACTCATTCGTATGAAAAAAGTCTATTGTAATCGCAATGCCGAGTAGTACAATTACAATCTGATGTAAGAGTCTGTAGTGTACTGTTAAAAGAGTTTTCACGTTTGGATAACCAAATATAAATCTTAGAGTAAACCTTTACTGATTTAGAATCGACTTCACTTTTGCTAAAAACTGTATAGGTGCCTGATGATTGGGATCGATCTGATGTGCTATTTCAAAATGCAGCTTCGCCTTTTCATATTCGCCCATTTTATAATAACACTCTCCCATAGAAAACTCTGCTAGCAAACTATTTGGGTTTTCTTCTAACGACAGATGGAAGTCGTCGATAGCATCTTCCCATAACCCAAGATCCATTTTACAAAAACCTCGGTTATCAATTGCTTCATAAAATTGGGGAAACAAATCAACCGCTTTTGAATAGGCATCAATAGCTTCCGGATACTTCTTTTCATCTGTCAAACGAAGTCCGTCTCTATAATAGGCAGTAGCAACAGGAATGTATTCTTTCGGAGCTTTTGTCTGACGCAGATACTCATGATACCCAATTAAATCTTCTGCTATAATAGGCTGATTGGTCAGTAACGTAGCATTGACAAATGCCTCTTTGTCAATAGGCAAATGGTACATCCAGATATCCAGTGTTTCTACATCTATCTGAACGGGCACCCGATCCAGAGGGGCATAGGTTAACACATGATAGCAATTAAATGCGGCATCGTCCATCAGTAATTTATACAGGTGATACTGTTGGTCTGATTGAAGATAAAAGAGATCTCCTGTAGTAAAATTCATAGGCAATAAGAGTGAATAGTTTACAATACCTGATACTACTTTGAGACGATTTTGTTGTCTGTTTTATTTTTTTCATTTGGAGTTCTGTTCAAAGTATCCTCCAGAAAAGCCAGAACTTCAACAGGAAGCTCTTTATGAAAAGCGTCTCTGTCAAATCCCGGCGGATCTGTAGAGGGTCGAAAATCAGGTCGTCGCATGGTTTCCGGAAATGGACTAAGAAACGAAAAATGGCCTGCATTTTCTACTACTTTATGTATGACCTGACTGGCATCAGGTATGCTGGTCAATACAACTTCGGCATTCCATGCAGGTGTAACCGGATCATGTTCAGCCATAAACATCAGAATCGGAATGGTGACCTTACTCAATGAATCTCTGAACCACCCAGTTCCAGGAGCTAGTAATACAATTGCCTTTACTCTTGGATTGGATGTTACATCAATTTTCTCGCCTTCCTTCAACCAAGGTATTCCACCTGCTACAGCCAAAGCGGTATACCCTCCCATCGAATGCCCAATTACAGCTATTTTATCCTGTGCCACAAAATCTTGTAACCACGATTCAGTAAGTAACTGTTCAATGGTCATGCTTACATGTCGTGGCCGATACTGCAAGTTTAATGCAGTATTTTCTAGCGTATTATTATTTCGGTTATTTCCATAATGTTCCAGCATGGCTGCTATATATCCATTTCGTACCAGATGCATACTGATGGTTCTGTAAAGCAAATGCGAACCGCCATTGCCATGTGAGATAATGACCAATGGGAATTTTCCTTCTGCAATATCAGCATCAACACTTACCTCCATTACATACGGGCCAAAAGAAGTAGGTGTTGCGGCTGTATAAGTAGGATACTGTACCAGAACCGGATAGGAAAGTCCATTTTCTTCATCCTGAATCTGAAGCTGACGACTACCTACAAAGAAATTGGTGTGACTCATGTACTTATAATGATAAACTTGTTATTTCTTATCTGATTGCCATTTCCTGACAGACTGAAGTATGCCTGTATGATAAAGAAAAGTCTTTTTCAGATCGTCAACATCATACACTGTATTCTCCCAAGCAATGATACTTGTTTTTGTGTCAGGGTAATAGAAATTCATTGAAATAAAACCAGGCACATAGCCTGTTAAGCCATATTGTCGTATGTTATCTTTCTGATCTATGGTAACACCATATCCATAGAATGTTAAGCCAAACAATGGGTGTTGCCGCACAGCTCCTTTCTGCGGAGTCATCATCAATGCCAGTGTCTTCTTTTTCAAAAGTTTGCCACCATATAAACACCTGTTCCATTGTAACAAATCCTGTACAGTAGAGATAAATGTACCTGCAGCCGGATAATTCTCAAATGTATCTTTTTCTCTTTCCAACGTTCCATTGGCCTGCTCAGTGTAGCCTTCAACCAGATGCAGATACCCTTTTGTATCCGGATGGAAGGTATTTCTCATACCACATTGAAGAAAAAGTATTTTGGATAGTTCAGCAAATGGCTTTCCGGATACCTGTTCAGCTATTCTAGCTAGCAGATTATAGCCAATCTGCGAATAGGCATACTGTGTACCAACAGGGAACTTTACAGGCTTATCCAATGCTGTAATACCATGCATATGAGTAAGCAGATGATGAATGGTTACAGTGTCAGCCCAAGAGTGCGTCAATTCCGGAAGATATCTTCGGATAGGTACATGCAATTTAACCAATCCCTTATCATATGCTTGTAATAGTACTACAGCTGTCAGTTGCTTACTAATAGAGCCTATCACAAACTGATCAGTCAACGCCAAAAGTTTCTTGCTGCTAAAATTCGCATACCCTTGTTCATGAGAATATACCACACTATCGCCTCTAGCAACAAGGATAGCTCCATTAAATGGTTTCTGTGGTTGTATAGTTAATACCGAATCTATGGCATCGCCAACTGTTTGAACAGGCAATCGGTCATCTAGCTGGGTGGCAGGGATACAAGTAATCGACAATGGAAGTGCAAACAGAAAAAGAGAGGCACTAAGTGCCCAAAAAAGGTTTTTCATGAAATCGTATTAAAGGAAAAGTAATCAGATTGTATCAGGAAGCATACTCCATACCTTTGAGGCGATTGGGTTTCAAATATATATACTCCCGACGAGCATCTATGATAATAGAAAAACGTTTTATAATCTCACCTCCCAGCACGCTCATTTTCTGCCGACCGATAGCTCCTTCGAAAAATCCAACAGGCACGTTAGACAAGGTTTCATTGCCTATTTTTAGTTCAGGTAAAATAGCCTGTTTGGTTTTTACTACATTTCCATACGAATCTGTCAGCTTCTTTTCACTGGTAATTTTCAATTTCTCTCCCAGTTTATGTTCTCCAGTAAAGGCATCATCAAACAGAATAGCTCCGGAATAGCCGGAATGAATCAGAAATCGGTTAGTCAGTGTACTATCTCCTACTTTGCAGTTTGCCTCCAGAAACATATAGTCATTCTCAAAAACCAGTTTGTGTTTTTTATATTTTTTACTCTTGGCAGGAAGACTTTCAGAAACTATCATTACCTGTTTCTCGAAATCCAGTTCAATCACCTTGTCTTTGAGTAAATCTATTCCAACTTTTCCATCTGTCTTTCGTCCGGAGTTTTTATTTTCCCAGAGAGGTAGATCTTTCCATGTCAGATCTCCTATCTGTAAAGTATTCTTCTCACTAAACCGGGCAGAGTTTACATCCCCACCCCAGCTCTTAATCCCTTCTGTCTTCTCCTGAAAAGTTATGGTTTTTAATCTGGAAACTGCCTCTTCCGTTAATGTTACAAAATTCGCAGCAGAGTGAAACATCAGATTCACAGTATCTTTCTCATTCAAAATAGCCTTTACAGAGATATTGTTGTATTCTGTAAGCTGGAAAGGAATACTATGTACTTCTCCTTGTCCAAACAGGTTATAAGAAAGGCAATAACACAGAATCAGAGTACCTATTTTACGCATAAAGAGTGGGTATTAGATGTTGACAAAGGAAAAAATCAGACAATAGGTGAAATATGACTGTACACGGCTGAAGATAGACAAAAAGAAAATAGCGGCAATAAAACAATCACAGATATGGATAAACATCCACTATTCCGTTAAGAGTGGTTACATGAGTCATTTTAACTATTAGAGAAAAGATTATATAATCTCAAAATAGTAATAATGCATTACCTATACTTTTCCTTAAAAGTAAGAATGACTCATGTACAAAATTGGAATCTCACCTATTACCACCATTCCTTCATCCATGCCTTAGATACACGAAGAGCATCTTCATATTGATCAACAACAACAATTAGCTGATTGGAATGATCACTGTATTGAGTCAGGATGTTAATATTAGCGTCGGCTAATCGCCGACAAAACAGTCCCAGTTGTCCTGGCACATCCTGTCTTAGCTTTTGAATAATTACCTCGTGAATAGTAACCACTTGTATCCCTACCTCTTCCAATACCTTCTTTGCCTGTTCAGCCTCCTCAACCAGAAAGTGTGCAACGGCATACTGTCCATTGTCAAATACGCCACCCCCTTCCAGACTGATTTTGTTTTTTCCTAATGTTTCACCTAGTAAAGCTAGCATGCCAACTTTGTTTTCCAGTTTAATTTCAATGTCTTTCATAAAAGATAATTAATGATGAATGGATTTACTATCTTCAGGTGCCTGTTGTCTATCTGTCATTCCGTAGTCTCTTATTACAGTGGCTACCCGTAACCGGTAGTTTTCAAAAACAGAGTCTCTGCCTTTTTTTTGAGCCATTCGATGTAGTTCCAGATTTCGCCATTGGGCAATACTCTCTTCATCCTGCCAGAAGGATAAGGACAATACTTTTTCGGGTTGTGTAATACTCTGAAACCGCTCAATAGAGATAAAACCTTCTATCTTGCTTAATTCAGGCCGGAGTCTGGCGGCAATGTCCAGATACTCATCCCATTTGTCTTTTTCGGGAAATGCTTCAAATAGTACTGCGATCATTTTCGGATTTGTTTGTTTGAGCAAACGTACAGGAATGGCTACATTTACACTTCATCCTATACTGAACTATGGATACAGAAGAAAGATTTGTGTTTATCTCAGGCTTATTGTGTGAACCCACCCGAGCCAGAATGTTATGGAGCCTATTAGATGGGCGAGCCTATACAGCCACTGAGCTAGCCAATGCTGCAGATATTTCAACGACATCTGCCAGCAATCATCTGTCCAGGTTGTTAGAGGCAGATATCCTGAAGGTAGAAACACAGGGACGACATCGGTATTACAATTTTTTTAGCTCAGAAGTGGCTTATGTAGTAGAATCTCTGGCAAACCTTGCCAAAGCGGATAGATCTACAAAATCACCAAACGCAGCTCCTGGCAAAGGCATTCATTATTGTAGAACCTGCTATGATCATATGGCAGGTTACGTAGGGGTACAAATTACGGAGGCAATGGAAACAAAAGACTATTTGCAGAAGTCAGATTCAGTCTATTTGGTGACAGAAAAGGGCTGGGAATGGCTCTCACAGTTTAATATTACAGCTGATAATTTGCCAGCAACCCGTCGTCCTTTAACACGTCAGTGTCTGGACTGGTCCGAACGACGTCCTCATCTGGCAGGTCAGTTAGGTGCTGTTTTATTGGAAAAAATGCTCCAGAAAGGATGGTTCAGGAAAGTCCAGTTTTCAAGAGAATTAGTAGTTACCTCACAAGGATCTCAATCTCTTTATGAGATATTGGGTATCACCTTGCAATAAGTGACCAGCTATTTAATCGCCATCTACATGTAGTCTGTGCTGTCCACAGGTGAGGCACTGAAACAAATACCCAGCCAGAGGACCATCTTTTGTCAGGTGATTGATAATATATTCCGGTGAATATTCCAGGTATTCAATATCGTGTTTAAGCTCCGCTAAGTAGGGCTTTATGGTTTCGCTATCTGCATATCCAATCAGCGCACAAGGCTCACCACAATGTGTTAACCATACTTCTGGTTGAAAGGAGTGATAGCCCGGTGTTTTTTCTGTTACTTCTATTATCAGTTCCTGAGCAATAGAAGGAGGTGGATCATTGGGATCTGGCGATACACCTTCAATACCCAGATAGTCATTAAACTCTCCGTTGTATTTTTCAGCAGCTTTACCATCTGCAATACACCAGGGACAGATATAGTCTGGCTTATGAATGCTATAAAAAGAGCCAGTATATTTCAGGTTCCGGTGTTCATTGCAGATAGAACAAACTCCATCAATGCGGTCAAATACACCCAGCTTATAGGCATTCGGGCTATACTTAAACACAGGTAATTCCATATGTATTTTTGGCTGCTACCACAGTCTTATTGAAAATAGTTCTCATACTCCTCTTTGATCATGGTCATGTCAACATCTTTCACCTTCTTATTCGGATCAAAAAAATAAATGCTCCAGAGAGCAGGTAACGTATCCAACGCCACTATTTGCTGTGATTTATTACTATACATAAATTTTACGAACTTCTTTCCCTGTATATCAAGCGTCGCAATCTTCATACTATCCAGAAAGTCGCGGGCATTACTCATATAAAACATATAATCGTCTGCTCCCACATAAAAATTTTCTTCTCCCAGTTCTTTCTTACTTTTCTCTATTTGTATCGTATCTGGCGAAATAAATAACGCAACTCTCTTGTCTATCACCACTGTATCTGCATGTCCCTGCACATTTTGTACAAGTAGTGTATCTTTACTATCTATCTGGCCTAAATCTATGGTGTCCTTTGTCTGGCTAGTAGTACAACCCACACCCATCAGACAACATAACAGCAAATATTTCATACAAGGCTTTGACTTATTTTTCATTCAGAATCCTAACTTTTTACTATCCGGTGTGCAACAGCCAGTCCACTGGCAAATGCGGCTTCTACCGTTCCCATAGCAGGACCATCATATAAAGCTTCTCCGGCAAAAAACAATGTATCTTCTACTGGCTCAGATACTATTTTTAATGCCTCTTTGCTCTCAACAGTAGCATAGGCATAGGCACCACGTGTCAAAGGGTCTATTGTCCAGTTAGTTATTTCTTCCGCAACTAGTTGTTCCTCTAGTACAGCTGATGAGGTACCAAACAGATAAGCTAATGTATCTATAGCCAGTGTCATTAACTGTTCCTTAGTATATGTCTGATAGGAAACAGCTTTGGGACCAGCTAGCCAGCCACAGAGTACAGGAGCTTTTTGAGGAGATTGAGTCCACCAGGTTGGAATGTTTGCGTCGGAAAACAAAAAACCCAGTTCAGACATTTTCTGTACAGGTAACGGATTCTCTTTCTCCCAGAATGCAGACTGAAATTCCAGGACAAACTTTATGACAGCCCCAAAGCCCATTTGCTGAAAGGCAGATCGAACTGCTGGAATCTCAGGCTTTATATGAATGGTTCCAGTACTATTTGGTTCAGCCTGCCATACACCTAGTGGCAACGTAAAAATGATCCGAGAGGCATGCACTGTTTTTTCATTGCTTGTCTGTACCTCTACATGTCCTTTACGCCAGCTTACATGGGTTACCAATGCATTGAGGGAAATTTCTCCACCCTGTTTTTCGCAATCTATTGCAAGGAAATCGAGTAGCTTACTATATCCTGCTGGCATACGGTATTGTGGTGCTTCATTTTCTTCTGACCATTCTTCACGCAAAGCCAATGTACTCGCCTTTGACGTTTCTGCTGCATCATAGCCTTCTACAAAACCGGTAACAGATTCTCTTAGCCCTTTATATTCTTCATCTGGAAAGTGTGTCTCCAGAAATTGCCCGATGGGTTCATCTATTGTTAGCTGACTCATCTTTTCCAGCAGCAAATCCCATTCTTCAATCGAAGACGAATCACTTTGCCGGACCTTCCCCTCTTCTACCCTCCAGGCAGATCCTTCCATCTCCAGATACTCCAATCCGGCTTCTTTCAGCAAACCCAGAGAAACAGGCAAGTCACCATGCACAAATTCAGCGCCTGTTTCTACAGGAATACTAAACCCAGCTTTTTGTATAGTATGAATGCGTCCTCCAATCCGATCTCTTGCCTCCAATACTCTTACCTTCTTTCCAGCACGAGCCAACTCACGTGCAGCCAGTAAACCAGATGCACCTGCACCAATAATTACTACATCATATGAACTCATAAATGATAATCGTCAACAATTTATATAAATTTGAATTTATTTGAGTAGAAATAGCCTTTTACTTCGTTTATATAGGACATATCTACAGAAACAACTAAAATAATAAATCTACCAGATTCTGGTTTTATTCACTCTTATACACACAATATATTGTGAATACAAACAAGATGGTTTTATTTTACTATTCCAAGGATAGGCATATAACTTAATTATCCCTAAACTATATGAAAAAAATCGCTTACTGTACTCTTCTTCTCTTTTTCAGCCTGTGTGCCTCATTGCAGGCCCAGACCTATTCGATTATACCTGAGCCTGTCAGTCTTCAATCTACCTCCGGTATTTTTTCACTCTCTTCAGGTACCACCTTGGTTGCATCCAATAACGCGGAAGCCCGTAAAGTAGCTACCTATTTCAGCGACAAAATAAAACCAGCGACAGGACTTAATTTAAAAACAGCAGAATCTGCTTCTGGTTCCAAAATAACATTTCTGCTCAATACAAAACCGGATGCAGCAATTAAACCAGATGGCTACCTGCTGGATGTCACCCCTACAGAAGTTACCATCAAAGCAAATCAGCCTGCCGGATTATTTTATGGTGTCCAGACTCTTCTGCAGCTATTACCCAAAGAGATTGAAAGCAAAACAGCTGTAAGTGGCATTAACTGGCAGATTCCCGGAGTAAGCATCAGTGATTATCCCCGTTTTGCATGGAGAGGTATTATGCTGGACGTAAGCCGCCACTTCTTCCCTAAAGAATACGTCAAAGCCTATATAGATCAATTGGTACGTTACAAATACAACGTATTTCACTGGCACCTGACAGATGACAACGGCTGGCGAATTGAAATCAAAAGTTATCCAAAGCTAACAGAAGTAGGTGCCTGGCGAGTAGAACGTACAGGATATTTTGGAGATCGCAAAGCCCAACAGGAAGGGGAAAAACCTACCTATGGAGGTTTTTATACACAGGAAGACATCAAAGAGATCGTAAAATATGCGCAGGACCGTCATGTTACCATTGTCCCGGAAGTAGATGTACCAGGGCATAGTATGGCAGCTATTGCAGCCTATCCCTGGTTGTCCTGCACCAAAAATGCTAACACCAAAGTAAACCCCGGAACCAAGTTTTCCGAATGGTATGGAAACGGAAAGTTCAAGATGCTGGAAGACAATACACTAAATCCTTCTGATGAAAAAGTGTACGAGTTTCTGGATAAAGTATTTGGTGAAATTGCCACTTTATTTCCAGGTACATATATCCATATGGGAGGAGATGAATGTTATCATGGTTTCTGGGAGAAAGATCCAGGTTGTCAGGCCCTGATGAAAAAACAAGGATTAAAAACACTGGAAGAATTGCAAAGTTATTTTGTAAAACGGGTTGAAAAGATCATAGAGAAAAAAGGCAAAAAACTGATTGGCTGGGATGAAATTCTGGAAGGTGGATTGGCTCCCAATGCAGCTGTCATGAGTTGGAGAAGTGTACAGGGTGGAATTCAGGCAGCCAAACTGAAACATCCGGTTGTAATGAGTCCGGTGCAGTATGCTTATCTGGATTATATGCAAGGAGATATATCTACAGAGATCCGTATCTATAGCACACTGCGTCTGAAAACATCCTATGACTGGAACCCTGTTCCTGCGGGTGTAGATTCAACCTACATCTTGGGAGGACAAGGCAACCTGTGGACAGAACAAGTGCCAACTTCCCGTCACGTAGAATATATGACATATCCCAGAGCCTGGGCCTTGTCCGAAGTATATTGGTCTCCGAAAAACAAAAAAAACTGGGATGGTTTTACCAAACGGGTAGAAAATCACTTTAGTCGGGCAGATCTGGCAGAGGTCAAATATGCCACCACTATATATGATCCTATCTTCAAAATTCAGAAAAACAGTGCGGGAAAAATTGTAGTGGATTTGAGTACAGAACTTAGCGGACTAGACATCTATTATACTACAGACAATACATTTCCGGATAAGTTCTCCAACAAGTATAGTAAACCTGTTGAACTGCCTGACGGAACGGATATTTTTCGGGTAATCACCTACCGGGATGGCAAGCCACTAGGTAAACAAATTACTATCAAGGCAGAAGATCTTGAAAAAAGAGCCAAGAAATAATAAAAAAGAGGTCTGGATTTTACCAGACCTCTTTTTTATTCCAGTGATAATACATCCACAGCTACCTTCAGTGTATGTTTGCCGGCGCTAAAGATAATCCCCTTAAGTGGAGGAACATCACTGTAATCACGTCCCCAAGCAGTAGTAATATGGCGTTCTTGCGGAATCATATCATTGGTTGGATCAAAATCACACCATCCTAAATCCGGAATATAAACAGAAATCCAGGCATGAGAGGCATCTGATCCTTGTAGCTTAGGTTTATCAGGAGGTGGCAGTGTTTCCAGATATCCACTCACATAACGAGCTGCAAACCCCATACTCCGAATACAGGCAATTGCCAGATGAGATATATCCTGACATACACCTTTCTTTTCACGTAATACTGTTTTAATAGGTGTATTTATAGTTGTAGACTCAGGTACATATTTAATGGTAGTAAACAACTTGTGACACAACATTTTCAAACTGTCAAACAATGATTGGTTATTCGGAAAACAATCTTTGGCAAAAGCCTTGATTTCTTCGTCCCAGAATACATACGGACTTGGCAGCATAAATTGTAACAACTGTATCTTCAAGGCTGTACTTGTCCAGCATTCCTCTCTAGCTCTGGCACATGTCATATCCGTAGCGAACAGTGACAAATCATTGCCCAACGGAAAACGATCTATCTGACTGGTTGTCAAAACAGTCAGTTCTGTGTGAAGCGAATGAATGGAAAAGTAGTGCACTGTATTTCCAAAGAAATCGGTGCGGGCAACAATCTCTGTAGGCTTTGGAGTGATCTTTATGGTAAAATCAGCGCATAACTGATTAGGTAACGTACGAGGTGTAAGACAAGCCAGACTATGATAAATATTTACCGGCTCCTTATACTCATAATGCGTAATATGGATAAGGTTATATTTCATGGGCTTTGCCGTTGTCGTTTGACTGAATAAACGAATGCTGCATAATGGTATGACTGAAATAGAGACTGGTTAATGTCACAGAGACAGAGGAAATCAGTCTGCTTACTTCTGAAAGCAATTTATCCAGATCTTCCCGATAGAAAGATTCCGAATCGTACTTACTCAGCTGCGTGATGTCTGATAGCTTTACCAAAGCAGATGCTTCCAACACAGCTTTTTGTGCCTGATTCAGTCTTGTATTTTGTCCTGCGCGTGGGAGATTACCTAGGCAGGTAGACAATGCATTTAGTTGATATACCAGCGAATAAGGCAGCGTCTCTTCCAGGAGAATCATGTCCAGTGTGGCTTCTACTGTCAGTTGAGCCCGATACATCATCCGATAATTGACCAACAAGTGATGGTATAATAATACTGCTTCCAGTATCTCATGTTCGGTGCTTTCTTCATACTTAAAAACCAGTGTAGATCGCAGGATACTGATCCGCAAAAGGATACGTTCCATCTGTTTTCCTGCCTCCAACAACAAATACTCATTGTTTCGGGGCATTGTCTCAGACAGAATACCATAAAATGTAAACAAGCGGGTTTGGAGTTTGTCCAGCAATTGCTGAACGGTATTGGTATTGAGAGTAGCCGGATCTTTTATCTTCTTCAGAATATTCTCGATCAGATCTACAATACGCCAGGTTTCCAGGTTCCATTTGTCACGCACTGCAATGATAGACATCAAAAATGACTGAATATTATAGGCAATGGTTCCTGTCTTTTGCGCATTGGAAATCAAATCCAGAATTTCTGGATATGGATTTTTCAGAATATCCCCTTTCTCATCTTCTACAAACCCAGGATAAGTGAGTGTAAGATGAGTCAGCGCCCTTAATAACAATTCCATATGTTCACTCTTGGTCGATCCTCCAAAGTTTCGATGTCCGTTCAGTACATCCAGTGTGATTCCGATAAAGGTAGTAGTAGATAATGTACGTTCACAGTATCGACCTACCCAGAATAGATTCTCGGCGCTACGGCTAGGCAAGGAAGTATGTTTTTGTATACTGATTCCTGCCGACAATGTAATCTTTTCCTTTACCTCTTCTACCCTATCTGATACAATCCAGGTGTCTTTGGAAATACTTCCGTATTGATTGGACACAACAAAGCGATCTTTTTCAGGAGAGCTACGCGTCAGTCCACCCTGCATAACCTGATAGCCATTTTCAGAAGCAATCAGATAGGCCCGGATAGCTGCATAACGCGGCTCAATGGTATCTCCTATCAGCGATGGCGTAGTCGAAAAACTTACTTCTTCCTGTGCAATGTATTCTGAAGGAGATTCACGAATAGCTTTTTTCAACTCCTGCAACTGCATGCGGGAAAGTAATCTTCCATACACCGAACGAAACTTCTGTCGACGATTAGCTTTCTTGATAATCAGTTTGTGCAGGTTTTCCAGCACATAGTTTAGTTCTGCTGTTTGCCCACACCACCAGGTAGCAATAGGTGGCAATATCAGATCTTCACCCAGCAAATAGCGGCAGGTAGTAGGCAAAAATGCATGCAGGGCATTATTTTCCAGCACACTGGAACCAGGAGGATTTACGACAGTTACATTTCCCATCCGAATGGCATGTAACAACCCGGGCACTCCGAGACGGGAATCTTCACGCAGCTCCAACGGATCGCACCACTCATCATCAATTCTGCGTATAATCACATCTACACGTTCCAATCCATCTATGGATTTCAACCAGACATAGCCATCCCGAACCAGTAGATCATCACCTTGCACCAATGGATATCCTAAATAAGAAGCCAAGTATGCCTGTTCAAAATAGGACTCATTATTGGGTCCAGGAGTCAGATATACAATATTCAGATTGTCCCGTAAACGGCCAGAAGCCTGAATAAGAGTATTCTGCATAGTTGTAAAGAATGGAGCCAGCCTACTCACATACATGCCTTCAGCCAATTCGGGCAACAGCTTACTTACCACGCTTCTATTCACTAAGGCATAACCCGAACCAGAAGGAGCTTGTGTTCGATTGTCCAGCACCCACATACGACCATCAGGGCCTCTCGCCATGTCTACAGCATGGACAAGCAACTGCTTTGATCCGGCAATCTTTGCATCATGGCAGGCCCGATAAAATCCTGTATTACCATAGACTAGTTCAGGAGGTAAAATCCCATCTTTCAGTAACCTGCCATCACCATATATATCTTTTAGCATCAGATCCAGTAAGGTAGCCCGTTGCTGCAATCCTCTGGAAATCTGTTGCCATTCTTTTTGTTCTATCAGAAACGGAATGCTATCCAACTGCCAGGGTCGGTTCATTCCATCCGGAGATTCGTATACGTTATAGGTAGCACCAATTTCCCGCAATGTATTGACAATCTCCTGTTTCCGGTTTGTCATCTCCTGTATTCCTATTTTTTCAATAGAAGCAAAAAGCGTTGCCCAAACAGGCTTTACCTGCCCTTTGCTATCTACTATTTCATCATAGGAACTGATCTGTTTCTGGTAAGACTGCAACAAACGTATAGAATTCTCAGTAAGCATTGAATTGTGTTATGTCCAAATAATCTCTCGTACAATACGAATATCTTCTATCTTCTGCTGCAATGTTTTTTTGCCAACAGGATGAGTATATCATCCTATATATTCTGACAAAGGTAAGTATTAGACCGGGTAATATGGCAGTATATACCCAAATCCTTCTCTAAGTATTACCTTGCCTTCCAGAACCTCCTTAAATCCAATGTATTAGGATATTCAGAATTTATCAATTCAACAGGAGTATCCAGCTTTACACTGCTTTTATTTTCAGCGACAAACCGTGATATGCTGGGTGTATATTTTACAGGTACAGGAATCTGATTGGTTTGTGAAGGAGTATGGCCAAAATCCCAGAAACGACTGATTCGTCTGGATTCCGCTTCATAACTATTCACAGGATAGGTATCAAAACTGCGTCCTCCCGGATGGGAAACAAAATAGGTACATCCACCCAGAATACGGTTGTTCCAGGAATCTACAATATCAAACACCAGTGGGGAATCCACCCCTACGGTAGGATGTAAAGCAGATGGAGGATTCCAGGCTTTATACCGAACACCTGCTACGTATTCCCCTTTCACTCCTGTATTACGTAAAGGAACACGACAACCATTACAAATAAGTATATGACGATCCTGTATAAAACCACTCACCTTTACCTGTAACCGTTCCAGAGATGAATCTACAAAACGAGCAGTGCCTACATTTGAAAGTTCTTCACCTAAGACATGCCAAGGCTCAATACCCAATCGCAACTCGAGTTGTGTATTTCCAACTGTAATAGTACCATGATGTGGAAAACGAAACTCAAAAAACGGATCAAACCAGGATATATCAAAATCGTAACCAGAAGCTTTCAGATCGTTTACCACATCCATCATATCCATATAAGCAAAATGTGGTAACAAGAAACGATCGTGTAACTCTGTTCCCCACCGGATTAGTTTTTTCTTGTAAGGTTCATTCCAGAACTTAGCCACTAACGCACGAATCAATAAGGTTTGCACCAGATTCATATGCTTATGTGGAGGCATATCAAAAGCCCGAAATTCTAGTATACCCAATCGTCCAGTAGAAGAATCCGGAGAGTATAATTTGTCAATACAAAACTCTGTACGATGTGTATTGCCAGTGATGTCTACAAGTAGGTTACGGAAGATACGGTCTACCATCCAGAAAGGCACATGCTCGTTTTCCGGTATTTGATCAAAGGCAAGCTCTACTTCATAGAGCCTTTCGTCTCGTCCTTCATCAATACGCGGAGCCTGACTGGTAGGTCCAATAAAGGGTCCGGAAAACAAATAGCTCAGGGCTGGATGATGTTGCCAGTATGTGATTAAACTACGTAGCAGATCAGGTCGTCGTAAGATAGGACTATCAGCAGGCTTTGCGCCTCCGATAGTTACATGATTGCCTCCCCCTGTTCCTGTATGGCGTCCATCAACCATAAACTTCTCTGTACCTAGGCGAGCAAAAAATGCTTCTTCATACAGTGCTGTTGTATTGTCAATTAATTCCTGCCAGTTATGAGACGGGTGAATATTTACTTCAATAACACCCGGATCAGGAGACACCACCAGTTTTTGCATCCGGTAATCAGTTGGTGGCGCATACCCTTCTATGCGAACAGGCATTTGAAGTTTCTCAGCTGTTGCCTCAATAGAAGTAATCAGATCAATATAATGCTCCAGATAGGTAGTGGGAGGCAGAAAAACATACAGAATACCTTCGCGTTCTTCTACACAAAGAGCAGTACGAATTGTATCAACTTCAAAGAGTGGAGCTTTTTCAGTTCCCTTATTTGTATAAAAATTCTTCTTTGTATCTTTTTCCTCTTCTCCATGAGAAGTGGGTTCTGTAGCAACAGGTGCCTGATAAGGAGGTGCCAATGTGCCATACCGTTCCGAAACTTTCGTCTGGTAATCCATTAAGGCAGGCAAATCTTCAAACTGGCTACGATCAAAAGCTACTTCCCGTTTGTTTTTCGTTACATACGGAAGAGATTCCAACGGTAGCCTCATGCCAACAGGAGAGTTTCCTGGAATCAGAAAACAGTGACTTCTACGAAATTGCCATACACAACTCGTCCAGGTATCGTTCCAGTAATTCCAGGCCAGAGGCACTGCAAACCCTTTGGGATTGTTCATTCCTCTTTCCAAAAGACCAGCCAGAGTACGTCTCTCTATAGAATCTTTTAAGTTTACATCCAGCGGGTCAAGATTTACGGGTATCTTTCCCTCCTCCAATGCCCAATAGACCGGATCTTCATAGGCAGGTACTATATTCTCAGGCGCAATACCCAGATAGTAGGCCAGTTCGATCATGAAACGTTCTGCATCGTGAAAGGTAAACCGATTATCTGTTTCCTTCGCAATCAAGTCATCATTACGCCATAAAGACAATCCATCTTTTCGCCAGTACAGGGCATATTGCCATCTGGGAAATGGTTCACCCGGATACCATTTGCCTTGTCCAAAATGCAAAAGTCCTCCAAATGCAAACCGGTTCTTTAAACGAAGGGACAAGTCATAGGCCAGCTTCCGTTTCAAAGGCCCATCAGCAGCAGAATTCCATTCCGGCGACTCCATGTCATCAATAGAAACAAAGGTTGGCTCACCTCCCATTGTCATACGTACATCACCAGCCTGAAGATCAGCTTCTACTACATGGCCTACCTCTACAATTTTATTCCATTGCTCATCTGTATAAGGCTTTGTAACACGTGGATCTTCATGAATACGAAATACCTTATTTTCGAACTCAAAGACAGATTCAGCAGCATCCCTTCCACCTACTACAGGTGCAGAACTGGCATAATCCGGAGTACAACTCAACGGAATGTGCCCTTCGCCAGTCAGTAAGCCAGAAGTGGCATCCAAACCAATCCATCCTGCTCCAGGAATATAGGCCTCAGCCCAGGCATGTAAGTCTGTAATATCAGATCCAGGACCAGGAGGCCCTTCCAATGGCTTTACATCTGCTTTCAACTGTACGGAATACCCGGAAACAAAACGTGCTGCAATACCCAGATGTCGTAATATTTGTACCAGAAGCCAGGCAGAATCCCGACAGGAACCACTTAATCGGGTTAGCGACTCTTCACAAGTCTGCACTCCCGACTCCATACGAATATTATAATAGATATCTTTATTCAGTTGCTGGTTAAGCTGCACCAGATAATCTATTGTACGTTTCTTTTCATGGATTTTATTCTTTTCAACCCACTCCAGCAGCTTGGGTCCGGATTCCCGCACTTCCAGATAAGGCACAAGTTCTTTCTGTAGCTGTTCATCATAGACAAATGGATAGTATTCTGCCGAATCTTCTACAAAAAAATCAAATGGATTGATTACTTCCATCCGGGCAATCACCTCTACTTCAATACGAAGTTCATTGGTTTTTTCAGGAAAAATCACTCTGGCCAGATAGTTCCCAAAAGGGTCCTGTTGCCAATTGATAAAGTGGTTTTCAGGATATATTTTAAAAGAATACCCTTCGATAGGCGTTCTGGAATGAGGTGCAGGACGTAAACGAAAAATATGTGGACCAAGATTTATATATCGGTCGTAAGAATACTTCGTCTTATGTGAAATAGCAACTTTTATAGCCATACTATAAGTATTACACGATTCAGGGGGTTTGATCTGTGAAAAATAACGTTTTTTTTAGATAGAACGAATATTCACCCTGTTTTTCATTATTTTTTATTTCGTGGCTTGCATTATTTACCATATTCTATTCTGAAAATAGAACCGCCAACATAATAAAACTACAAAAACCCGCATCTAGTCAGTTTTATATTGCAAAACTGACTAGATGCGGGTTTTATATTCTTAGACTACTCTCCCTTATCTATGTATTATGTAGAAATGCAAGCAACTTAAAATGTACATACTGCTTTTTCTCCACCAGAAGATTGAAGTACTAAACTAATTATCCCTCTTTCTTTTGAAATATTCATTTGCTCTATAATCAGATAATCACTTCCCAAAGAAGATACATTTTCAACTTTAAATTCATACTCATAAATCAGCTCCTCATGAGATTTAATTACTCTTTTCAGACTAATCATGTGAGACTTGAGTAAAGCAGAAGAGGTGTGTAACTCCCAATTTGAAACCTGGTTTGGACTCAAAATGGCAAATACCTGCTCCTTCCTTAATTTATTACCAAAAATACTTTCTGTTTCCCATGTTGTGTCCAGCCAGAATACTGTATCTTGACTTATCCGCAAATACCCACTGTTACTTTTTCCAACATCTTTGTAGTCAAAAGTAACTGGATGATATAACAGTCCATTAATTTTAACAGACATTGGATCATATCTATAGACAATTTTTCTTTTATAAGTATCAGCCCAGCCCTTTAAGGGAGAACATGTACATGATTTGCTGATAGCAAAACCATTTTGTATGTTCTTACTGCTTGTAATACATGAAACAACTAAAAAAAGACCATAGATCAGATTTTTTCTGATTGTGTACATTGCAACATCGATACTTTGATTATAAACAGGCATCTATTTAAGTAAAGCCAGCCAATCTTTCATAATTTGATAAGCTTCCTCTATATAAATATCCTGTGTGATGTTTTCAATAAGCCCTTCATTGATTTCTTTGGTGTATGCATCGATCTGTAGTACCTCTTTGTCATATCCTGTATTTTCAACTGTAAACGAAGCTTTGGCATCTTCCATCGTTTTTTCAAATTCTTCCCAACCTATATAAGTTTCCAATACATACGTTCTATATGATGCAGGATGCAGAGGAATGGTGCGATTGCTTTTAGCTATACGATTTCGCAGAACTTCATTTTGTTTCTGAATAGCCTGAAATACAGGTAAAGCCATTGTTCTGGTTTTGCTCTTTGCTGAAAGTTCAGCTACAGGCAATACCTTCAATGGAGTATAGTAGATCTTTTTAGTAACAGAATCCGAAGCCAGTGCAAACGACTTTGTGTGTTCCTTGTACGAAATGGTTTCATACATGTCTGGTAAATAGATATGAGGTTGCACACCTTTCAGTTGTGCACTTTTACCTGTAATCCGATACAATTTATTTACAGTCACTTTTGCATATCCCCATTCTGTTCGGGCTTCTTTCAGTGCTACTGGGTTGGCATTCTGGCTTAGAGGTAACACAATCTGTCCTGTAGCTTTTCCAAAGGTAGAAGACCCCACAACCAATGCACGATTGTAATCCTGCAGGGTTGCTGCCAGCAGTTCCGATGCAGAAGCACTCTGACCATTGACCATCAGTACCAGAGGACCATCATATATGGTTCCCCGATTCTGATCTTTCATAATGCTTGGCTTCAGGTCACTTCCCTGAATTACACCTAGTGGTCCTTCATCTACAAATATACCTGCCAAATTCAGTCCTTCCTGTAAAGATCCTCCCCCGTTGTATCGAATGTCAAGTATTAATCCTTCAATACCCACTTTCTTCAATTTCAGAATCTCTTTGGCTACATCATTGGCACAACCCAGGCTGGTAGCATCTTCTGTTTCTGTATAAAAGCCAGGTAAAAAGATATAACCTATTTTTTTGTCACCTTTCAATACATAACTTTTTACAATATTTTCATCTTCCCGAATCTTCTCTCTCACTAATGACACTTTTTCCTCCTGTCCATTGGCCTTTTGTACAGTCAATTCTACTTTATCAGAAGAAGAAGCATTGAGTAATTCTTCCACTTCATATACATCTGCCCCATTCAAGTCAACCAAAGATTTTCCTGCCCATTGTAATGTCAGTAATACATCACCTTTGTGTAATACACTAGATTTCCAGGCTGGTCCACCGGGTACCAAGCGGGCAATGCATACATCACCTTTGTCGTTCTCTTCCAGATCGATGCCATATGATAACCCCTCTTTGGCTAAAGATGCTTCAAAATTTCGTTCAGTTGATTGCGAAAAATAGTTAGAATGAGGATCGAAACACTCTGCAATAGCATTGAAAAAGGCAGATGCAATAAATTCATCAAATCCTGCCGGACTTTCCAGTATCCGTTTAATCTTTCGTTTTTCGACAGTCTGCACCTTTAGTCGTGATACAGGTTCCTTTGCATTGATAGCTGTAATTTTCCCTTCTATGATCTCATCTACATCATCTACCATCAAGTCGATGGTCTGGTACTTTAGCCACTTAGTCCATCTTTGTATTGCTTCTTTATCATTAGTTGCAAAATTCAGACTATCCTTTCCATTTTGTGAGTCTGAAAATACAATGGTTTCAGTAGTTGAAAACACAAAAGGCTTTTGTGTTAGTGCGTCAATACGCTTTTCGGCTTCAAGCAATCGATTTTTATAGAGAGAAGATACCAACGGAAGAAACTTCCATTCTTTTCCAGCTAATTCATCATCTATTTGTGCACGATATACTTTCATCTGCTGCCAGTCTGATGCCTGAAAATACAGTCGGTGAGGGTCAATAGTTTCTATGAACTGATATAGAATCTGCTCAGACAAGTTATCATCAAAAGGACGTAACGTATAATGTTTGGTTTCAAGCGTTTTACGTAGCGACATCGCCTGCTGCTGCCAATTGTCAGCACTCACTTGCTGCCCTATGGATTCACCGCCAACCAGAACAAACACAATCAGGCAAAGTATACGTAAATACTTACAGGGTAAAAATACACTCATAGATAACAATATATAGAATAGTAAATCTTTTTGTGGGGATGCGTTATTACTTCAGTCAACAAGTTCTTATATATATGCTGTAAGACACAAGCTAACTGATTATCTGATCACTTCGGCAAATTACTAAATGTTTTGAAGATGAAGGAAAAGGGGAAAGAAGAAAGTATTTTCAGGTAATATATAATTTGATTTTATCAGAAATAATGTAGTAAAACCTGAGCAGAAAGAGAAGAGAGTCTCTATTCTGTAGATTTTCTGTGGAGAGAATTTAGCCCGATAGAGCAAAAAAAAGAAAATAGTGGAAAAAATTACATATCTTAATAAATGAAAAACTCCCTGCACTAAGAGAGTCAGGGAGTTAAATAACTGGTATGGTCTTATAACGATAAATGTGTTTAAAAAGTTTGCTATTTGAAAAATAATTGCATAATTTTTCAAAATACTAACACTTACAGAAAAACAGACCTCTAAATTCCAAAAAACATGGTTATGCCGCTTCAAACTCGTTTCATTTATGAGCTTACGATCGTTCCGATTGGTACCTTGAATAGCGTCAGAAAAAAGGATCCCCATTATGCCTATTTTTCAAATCTGAGTAAAACAATTGATTGTTTGTCGGGAGTACTGGCTCTTAATGGATGGCCTGTAAAAATAAATTACTCTGCTGTATACCGAACGTTGCAGGATCGTAGTAAATACATTCGGGAATTTGATATAGCAGGTAATCGTGTCTTTCGGGTTGTTATAACCAAAAAAGTACTTAATCCTGCACTTACTACATTAGACATTGAAGAAATGCCCTATGCCAGATAATTTTTAGTAGTATTTATGTGGTAAGATTCCTTTTATTCGGTCATCCTGAGAATGTATACAACTGAGCAATTTCATTCTCAGGATATTTTTTATATCGAAACTATTCTTTCCTACTCATTCAAATCTTCATTATACTCAATTGTATTTTTTATCAGTAGCTTATTTTCGCTCAGGCTCCCTCTTCTATTCACTTTATTGTAAATCCTCACCCTGCAAGGCTCAAACAACTCATTTACAAACATTTATCAAACAAAACAAATGTAACAAAACTTACTATTTGCGATTGGCTACTGTTTTAGTCATTACTACATTTGCTTATACTTACGATCATATACTTTTTAGATAGGCATCTTTCTCAATTTATATTCTCAAATGAGTCGTATAGTAGTCTTCCTTCGAGTCAATCTCATCAATATTACACTACTAGTGGTTGCCTTTTTACTGGTTTTAGGAGCCAGCCTGATACTGTTCAATCGAAGCGTTATTGACAGTAATCTTGCTTTACAAAAGCAAACAGAACAGGTAAAATATGAATTGCGTTATGCTCATGATGAAATCACCCGATATGTAGATGTTACCATACGAGGATATGCCATCATTCGTAATGAAAAATACCTGTATATAAGTCATGAGAAAATTGAGCAATTATGCAGGGCTAATTTTAAAAGGCTGGATAGCTTACTGGCAGTTCAGCACTACCAAAATCCGGAAGGACTGAAAGCGGTTGAACAATACAAAGCGGTGATTTGGAATTTCATAGACTATCATGGATACATGGTTAATCTATTGCGAAAGGAAAAGATAGAGAAGTTTAAGGCTGTGTTTGACAAAGATAAAGGAGCAAGTATTGGTCCGGTATATCAAAAAGCAACCAAGTACGTATATACTTTTGAAGACGAACTACATCAAAAGGCACAATTCCGATACAACCTGGCGATGCAAAGCAATATTTATATACAGTTTTTAATCATTCTGATAGGATTACCAACAATTGCCCTTATTATTTTACGCCTGCGTAAGGACACAACTCAACGGGCCGAACTGGTCAATGAATTTGAAACAAATAATCAAAAGTATCTTTTTCATTCTGGTGCATCCACTCAAGTAAAAAACGCACAGGAAGTTATCTCTAACTCTATAGTCAACCTACGCACAGCAGCTAATTTCGTTACTCATATTTCTGAAGGAGATTATGAGGTTGATTGGCCAGGAATGACTATACAGAATGCATCTTTAAATCAGGCGAATCTGGCAGGGAAGCTCTTACAAATGCGTGAACAGATGAAAAAGGTTAAGCAGGAAGAAGATAAGCGAAACTGGGTCAATGAAGGTTTAGCACAATTCTCCGCACTGGTAAGGAATCACCAGAATACATTGTCTGTTTTATCTGAAGAATGCATTCGTTTTCTGGCTAAATATCTAAATGCTCAACAAGGAAGCATTTTTGTATTAACAGAACAATATGGTGAAAAATATCTGGATATGACAGCCTGTTTTGCCTTTGATAAAAAGAAATTCATTGAAAAGAGAATCAATGCAGAAACAGGTTTACTAGGTCAGGCTTATCTGGAAGGTGCAACGATTCTACTTCGGGAAATTCCTCAGGGATATGTAGATATCACTTCAGGCCTAGGAGAAGCAACCCCTAATTTTCTGATCATTGTTCCGATGAGATACAATGATACAACAGAAGCAATACTGGAGCTGGCTACTTTTGGGAGCTTTGAACCCCATCAGGTTTCTTTCCTGGAAAAATGTGGTGAATTTCTGGCAGCTGCTTTACTTACTGTAAAAACAACAGATAAGATGAAAGCTATACTGGAGAATACTCAGGAACAAACGGAAGCTTTACGCGCACAGGAAGAAGAAATGCGCCAAAATATGGAAGAGATGCAAGCTACTCAGGAAGAGATGTATCGCAAAACCAAAAATCTTGAAGAAGCCAATCTGGAACTAGAAGAAAAAACACTCATTTTAACTCAGTTAAAAATGGAAAATGAGATCTTAAAGAAAAAGCTGGGGCTTGTAAAAAAATAATACATCCCTCATTATCAACCATAAAACAGATCAATAGAAAAAGCATCAAAGAATAAACTAAAAAAGTTTACCAGTGTATTAAACCTTTGCATAGTTTTTGTAATCTAAACAATAAACTATAACACAACACGACTATGAAACGCATTCTTTTTGGTTTAGTATTTTTATTAGGAGTTGTTTTGACCCAGGAAGCTTTTTCACAAACATATGTAAGTGTTCGTATCGGGACACCTCCTCCACGCCGGGTAGTGTATGCACGTCCAGTGCCTCCTCCTCCGGTTGTGTATGCGCCTGCACCTGTATATGTAGCACCCAGACCAGCTGTCATTGTCAGACCTCGTCCGGTAGTGGTAGTACCTGCTCGTCCGGTGTATGTATATCCAAGACACAGACACGGATACCATAGATGGTAAGGTAAGAACAGATTATGATTACAAGGAACATTTTAAATATCTCTAAAAGAAGTCAATTCTTTTAGAGATATTTTTTTGTGCATAGTTCATGGCAAACTATTTTTTGATAAGGCTACCATAATCTGCTCAATAAATGAAGAGCTTGCCTATAACTCCAATCACTTTTCAGTTTGATCAGAGTTCCGATCATTTTTATGTTTGCTCATTATTCACCGCAAAAACAAAATCTGATCGGAATTCACCGCAAACAGCAACCTGCCATGAATCATGCGCAGAAAATATATTGAGGTTAGACAAAAGAGGCAGCTCGCTATGAATAAAACACGATATTGTCCTGGATAGTGGGTAGGCTCCTATTCATTATTAGTAGAATTCTGCTGTTCGGAGGTCACTACCCAATACTTAAGAGACCAGCAAGGTAGATTAACTCTAGGGATTCTATGTTGAGTTAAGACAAACAGCTTGGCATTGTGAACGGGCCATAAAACAAAACGGGCAATCCTGAGATTGCCCGCCATCTATATAAATCAAAGTGGATTGTTCTATCTGCTTCTTAACTTGGATAATAAACGAAGTATTTCCAGATACAGCCATACCAACGTCAGCAATAATCCAAACGCACTATACCACTCCATATACTTAGGCACTCCCTGATGAGCTCCCTGTTCAATAAAATCAAAGTCCAGAGCCAGATTCAATGCAGCTACCACCACTACTATCAGACTGAAAACAATTCCTATAGTGGACGTTTCATGAATCAATGGCATTTCAATATCGAAGAATCGTAATACAAAGGCTAACAGATAAAATACAGCAATTCCAGCAGTAGCCGCTACTACAATCATTCTGAATTTTTGAGTAACCTCAATGATACGTGTTGCATACAAAAACAGCATTACAGCAAATACAGCAATAGTCAATACAATAGCTGTCGAAACTAAGCCAGAGAACGCATGTTCATATAACAGAGAAATAGCACCTAAAGCCAATCCTTCCAAGACAGCATAAGTTGGAGCCAGAAACGGAGCCCACTCTTTCTTAAAGGTTAGTACAATACCTA
This sequence comes from Xanthocytophaga flava, assembly GCF_030068545.1. NCBI lineage: Bacteria > Pseudomonadati > Bacteroidota > Cytophagia > Cytophagales > Rhodocytophagaceae > Xanthocytophaga > Xanthocytophaga flava. The sequence goes on from NZ_JASJOR010000022.1 coordinate 137,141, forward strand.
CCAGGAATCCGCCAAATACGCCACCCATCATCATAGGAAAACCCAGAGTAGGATTTGATAACATAGCAAACCATGAAAGACCAGCAGCAGCTACAAGAATAATCAACAGTGTAGCTGATTTATTAATAGCTCCCTGCATAGTCATTACATCAGAGTCATATGCAGTACCAGCCATCTGCTCAAAGGTAGAGGATTTCAGAGCTGGATTTGATGATTTAAATAAAGACATAGGTTAATAAAAATAGTAAAAGATAAACCTGGTAACACTTACAAAATAAAGTACTTATTAATGTTGTATTATTTTAAAAGGTAACCATATAAACAAATATAAGCAAATAACAGACCAATCTTGAAATGTCACCACTCTTTTATCTTAACAAAATATATCGGAGTTAGCTTCATATCCTATAATTTTGGCATTCTGAAAGACAATACTTTTTGAATGTAAATGGTGTCTGATAAAAATTTCTTCTTCAGAACAATAATACTGACATTTTTGCATTTACCTAAAAAATTACTTTTGGAAATCTATAAAATCATTGCTAAAATTTACAATCATTCCTGCAAAAGAATATATTCGTAGGAAGTCTGTTTATTTCCAGCATTTACTAATTAAGTCATACATGAATTACGCTGACATTATAAAAAACCTTCGTGAAGCTTTAACCTATTCTCCCAATAATGTTGTCTTGCGAAAACAACTTGCAGATATGTTGTACGGACAAATGCTGTATGAAGAAGCCGAACAGGAATACAAGGCTACTCTTAACTATGATCCCCATAATGAATCTGTAAAACTGGGTTTAGCCCAAACATTTTATGCATTAAAAAAATACGATGCAGCATTGGTTGTAACAGAAGAATTGTTGTCTCTCGGAAACAACGAAGCCGCACTACTTATGTTATATGCCAGGCTTTTGTTTGAAAAACAATCCTATAAAGAAGCCTACGATCATTATAAAGTAGCGATAAGCAGCAATGGACACCTGCAGGACAAAGAATTTGAAGAGAAGTTGAATAAAGCCATTGCTATCAGTGGACAGGCTGTCTCAGTGAGTGTGCCTTCGGAAGAAACGGAAAAAGATTTTATTGAAAGAGATATGGAGCGTCCTACTGTTACGTTCAAAGAAGTAGGCGGGATGGATAAAGTTAAAGAAGAGATTTCGCTGAAGGTGATTTACCCTATGCAGAATCCACAGATTTATCAGGCTTATGGTAAAAAGATTGGGGGAGGTATTCTGATGTACGGCCCTCCTGGCTGTGGAAAAACATTACTGGCTAGAGCTACAGCTGGGGAGATCAAAGCAGGATTCATTTCTGTTGGCATCAATGATGTACTGGATATGTGGGTAGGAAACAGTGAAAAAAACCTGCACCAGATATTCCAGCAGGCACGTCGCAAGGCTCCTTGTGTATTGTTTTTTGACGAAGTAGACGCACTAGGTGCCAGTCGCTCAGATATGCGTCGCAGTGAAGGCAGATTCCTTATCAACCAGTTTCTAAATGAACTGGATGGAGTAGAATATTCCAATGAAGGGGTACTAGTCCTTGCAGCAACCAACTCGCCCTGGTATCTGGATGCCGCCTTCCGTCGTCCTGGCCGTTTTGACAGACTGATATTTGTACAGCCTCCAGATAAAGCAGCACGTCTGGGAATCCTGCAGATACTGCTTCGCGAAGTACCTACAGAAAATCTAGATCTGGAGCCCATTGCCAAAGCTACAGAAGATTTTTCAGGAGCTGATTTGAAAGCAGTGGTAGATCTTGCAGTGGAAGCAAAGATTACTGAGTCTTTTAAAACAGGTCGTCCAATGCCATTGACAACACAAGATTTAAAGGCTGCTACCAGTCGTCACGTACCAACAACCCGGGAATGGTTTAGTGCAGCTAAAAACTATGCATTATATGCCAACGAAAGTGGCCTATACGATGATATTCTAAAGTACCTGAAAATAAAGAAATAATTCCTTTGTCAGATTTCATTCTCAGTTACCCACTTTTCTGTTATTTTTAGAGATACAATCCTCTTCAGCAATCAATCTGTATATGGCTGAAGAGGATTCAACTATTATCCATTTATTTCATTTGCTGTCTATGTTTATATAGTATTCAAGGCATTACAAACAGCAAGACATCAATACCAAACGAATGTCTAACTCTTCTGACATTATTCTAAAACGGGCAGAGGTTCTGATTGATCAGGAGCGTTATGAACTAGCTGCCAAAGAACTCTATAAGATTTTAACAACAGAACCAGAACATGTGGATGCCATAGCCAATCTGGTTCGCAGTCTTACCGGATCTTCTCAATACAGTGAAGCAAAAAAATGGATTGAAAAGCTACTCTATCTGGCACCCGACAGAGCCTACTTTTACTATCTGGCTGCCTTTGTTGAGGTACGAATCAAGGATTTTGATCTGGCAGAAAAACATATTCGAACAGCCATTCAATTAGAGCCAGACTGGGCTATGCATTTTGAGGTCCTATCCCGAATCTATCAGCATCGTGGAAAATATGAAGAAGGATTAATCTATGCCAATGAAGGCTTGCGACTTGATCCTGACCACATAGATTGTCTGGATGCCCGATTATTTTCACTTTCTATGCTTGGTCATAAGGAAGAAGCATGGGCTACTATTAATCAAGCACTTAAACTTGAGCCAGAGAATCCTTATCTGAGAAGAGACATAGGTGTTGCTCTTATGCATCTTGGTGACTATGAAGCAGCTGAATATCATTTACAGGAAACCTTGCGTATTGAGCCATCTTATGAGGATGTACAAAAGCATCTAGGAAAAATCATTAAACAAAAACAATGGCCATATAGAATCAGTCGTACAGCAAATGTTGTATTTAATCGCTTATTATCTCTCCCATCCCGATTGCCACATACAGAATATGGATATGTGCTACTTTCACTTCTCTTTATTGCTGTATTATTTGTATTTCTTTTTTTCAAACAGCAAACTATGGTATGGGCTCTACTCATACTCCCCCTGGGATGTTTGTTGTTTTTTATTTCCCTCTACCTGTTCCAGTTCCTATTCAACACTTTATGGAAACCAGTAATTTATATTTCCGACTTATGGCTCTATACACATAAGAAACATAAGCACCTCTACCAGACAGAAAAACAAAAAGTAGTTCAAACCGGACAGTTAATTGGTATAGGAGTAATTCTCCTTGTCTTGTGCATTATATTTGGGAAAAATGTTCCTTTGCTGGCATGGATTGTTCTCACTATAGTAGTTCTGTACTGGTATAGTAAACATAGTCAGAAAAATACAAGCAGCTAAATTGGCTTATACTTATTTATACAACGATATCGATGATTGCAAATTCTCATTTACAGCGTGCAGAAGTATTAATTGAACAAGGCAGGTATGATATGGCAGAAAAGGAGTTACGAAATCTGCTGGGTCAAGAACCTCAAAATACAGTAGCAATGCGCATGCTGGCAAACTGTTTATTACAAACGAACCGACAAGCTGAGGCAGTACAGATTACTCAAACTCTCCTTACAATAGAACCCGATGAACCTTATAATCTCTATATTCATGCCATTGTATTATCAGAACTAGAAAAGTATAAGGAGGCAGAAAGCTTTATCCGACAGGCAATTGAAATGTATCCTCATGAAGCAGACTTCTTTCATGTACTATCCATTATATTTCTGAATCAAAAACGCTGGCAGGACGCGTTGCAGTATGCAGATGAGGGTTTGAACATAGATCCTAATCATTTGGGTTGCCTTAATATTCGTACAACTGCACTAACCAAACTAAATCGCAAGCAGGAAGCACTGGCTACGATTGAAGATGTACTGGAGCAAGATCCTGATAATGCGTGGTCACATGCCAATGTAGGTTGGGCAAAGCTGGAACAAGGAAATCCTCAGGCAGCCAAAATTCATTTTGCAGAAGCACTTCGACTAAACCCCACAATGGAAATAGCGCGATCGGGTATGCTGGAAGCCCTAAAAGCTCAAAATTTCCTATATCGAATTTTCCTTCAATTCTTTTTCTGGCTTAATAGGCATCAGGGAAAAACACAGTGGGGAATCATTATTGGCATCTACATTCTCAACAGAATTCTAAATAAGGTATCTGATCAATATCCGTTTTTACGTCCTGTTGCTGTCTTAGTGACTTTTCTTATTTATCTGACATGGATTATCAATCCACTATTCAATCTCTTTCTGCGGTTAGACAAATATGGTAAACATATTCTGACAGACAAAGAAAAAGAAGGAGCCAACTGGGTAGGTACTTCACTGGGAATTGCTGTCTTATCTCTTGTAGGATGGTTTATATCTGATGAGTTATTGTTACTAGCTTTAACCATCTTTGGTGCAACTATGGTACTTCCATTATCCCGTTTCTTTGATGCTGTTACACCACGCGAAATACGTATATATAAACTCTATACGATAGGTCTGTCAGTGATAGGCTTTATTACGCTGATAGGTATAGTACTTAATCAATCATGGATTGAAACTACAGGTACCATCTATTTGATTGGTATTTTCCTTTTTGGCTGGATTGCCAATAGCATGATAATTAAATAAAAAGCCTGTTGCTGAGTTTTTAAAACTCGGCAACAAGTTTTACTCTTCAAACTTTTAAGCTGTAAATTTGTCTATAGTCTCAGATAACTGGCTATAAATCTGTCCACAGGAAACGAAGAAACTTTTCTCAAGCACTTCTGTGTGCAATGTCTGAGTAGCTTCATCCCATGAATATTGTATAGAGATACCAAAAGGACCATTGATAACGCCACTGGTACCTTCGATACTAAAACCTTTTCTAGCTAATTCACCTTTTAGGGTTTCAAAAACAGATGGAGTTATTCCTGAAAATGATACGGGATCGCAAGCTGCCATAAGTGTATTAAAATAAATTGGTAAAAAGATATGCTATTACGCATTGAAAAATATATGCCAGAAAGATACATGTTTTGTAACTTTCTAAAAACAGACTACTATTTTATTTGTCTTAGAATATAGTAGCTTCAAATTTCGATAGCACTTCGTTCAGGTAGCAGATTGATCTGTCTTTGCTCCCTTCTTTGTACCACTGTACATATCAAAACGCATAAAACGACACTCAAGAGGCCCATTAAATACCACAATTTTACGGGATGGCCTTAGTCCTACATGCTTTAAAGCATCCATATTGGAACTAATAATCCACGCTGTAGAACCACTATACTTTTTCTTAAAAGTATCTCCCATACTTTTGTATAAACCGTTGATATCTTCATCCTGGTCCATCCTTTCACCATAGGGAGGATTAATAATAAGAACTCCAGGTTTCGAGGTAGGCTCAAAGTTCTCAAATGATTCATTATAGATAGTAATTACATCATCCAACTGTGCCCGTTTTATATTCTCTTTCGCCTTTCGTGCTACATTCCGAGAAATCTCAATACCAATCAATTCTATATTATTTGTATTTACTTTCTTCATAGAAGATTCATAAATCTTATCCCATAGATTAGCATCATAATCTTTCCAGTGCTGAAACCCAAATTCATCTTGATAATAACCAGGAGGAATATTGCAAGCAAGTAGAGCAGCTTCAATAAGAATAGTACCTGAACCACACATGGGATTAATAAGAGGAGCCTCTTTATCCCATCCACTCAAAAGAACCAATCCAGCAGCCAACACCTCATTAATAGGAGCCAAGTTTGTTTTGTCTCTATATCCTCTCTTATGTAAAGAATCACCTGAACTATCTAAGGAGACAGTACAAACATCGTTTTTGATATGCAAGTTTATCCGCAAGGTAGGCTTATCCAGTTCTACAGAAGGTCGGGCACCAAACTTATCTCTGAACTGATCAACAATAGCATCTTTGGCTTTTTGAGCTATAAATTGAGAGTGGCTAAAAAGATCAGTGCTTAACACACAGTCAATAGCCAATGTATCAGTCACATCCAGATAATCAGGCCAGTAAATCTTTTGGATTTCTTTATACAAATGTTGCTCATTACGCACAGTAAACTCCTTAATAGGTTTGAGAATACGTAAGGCTGTACGAAGGTTCAGATTGGCCTTGTACATAAACCCCTTATCACCAACAAAACTAACAGCTCTGTTATGAACTTCTATTTCTTGCGCCCCTAGTTGAAGTAGTTCTTTGGCTAAAATGTCTTCAAGGCCAACGATGGTTTTGGCCAGCATCCGAAAATTTGATATTTGCTCTCTTGCCATTAGTGGCTCTTTAAATTGATACAGGTACAAAGATAGAGAGCTTCAATATAAAAGTAGTGATTGAGAAACAAAAGTTGTGAAATCTGAAAGAGATATTGGGGAGGTACAAAAACAAAAAAGCCACTCAAAGTAAGAGTGGCTTAGAAGTAATGAAGTGTAATGATAAAGTGGCGGCAACCTACTTTCCCACCGGTGAAGGCAGTATCATGGGCGTGAAAGGGCTTAACTTCTCTGTTCGGAATGGGAAGAGGTGATCACCTTCACTATAACCACCAACAATGTTGGTGTCTTGCGACAATGCTTTGTGTCTTACGACTATTTGTCTTACGACTATTTGTCTTACGACTGATTTGTCTTGCGACAATGTTTTAGAAGTTCGTTTTACTCATCTTACTTAGTTGAGTGTACTACTCTAGTGAGTAAAACTCTTTATAGAAAAGAATTGACAAGTGGAAAAGAGAGAAACTCATTAACGAGTGTTTAAATCATTTCTGATCTAGTTGAGTATAAATAAAGTATTTTTTCAGTTTGTAGTTCTGACTTGCATGATCAGCAAAAAGAAAAAAACGGAAGTCTTCGGATCATTAGTACGACTTGGCTGAACATATTGCTATGCGTATACCTATCGCCTATCTACGTTGTCATCTCCAACGGTCCTATAT
>NZ_JASJOR010000023.1:0-139680 GCF_030068545.1 Xanthocytophaga flava
AAAAATACAAGATCCCTTGGCGACCAGGACGTACCTTCCCTAGACCCAGACAGAAAAGTTCCCGACGAAAATTTCCTACTCATAAACGATCTGGATTGTAAACAGTCCTTAAGTTGACAGCATTGAGTGATCGGTATTCTGATCAAACACGAAAATGATTCGATTACATATTCGTGATCACGGGTATTTTCTTTTTCCGGACAGAAATTTTCTGATTAGGTACAGAATGAATATACTTATCATCTTAGTAAGTTGAAATGAACAGCCTCACCTCTCTTTATCGACCAACGCGGAAGGTGCATAACCGAACTGCTTTTTGAAAGCATACGAAAAATGCGATAGGTTTTCAAAGCCCACCTCATAACATACTTCGATTGGCTTCTTTTTCTTCTCTACAAATTGGTAATGTGCCAGCTCCAATCGTTTTTTCGTAAGCCATCGCTGAGGAGTTGTATTGAATGCCTTACTAAAATCCCTTTTGAACGTGGTGAGACTTCTTCCAGTGAGATAACCGAATTTTTCCAAAGGAAGATTGAACATGAAGTTTTTTTCCATGTACGTGATCAGATCAATTTTTCCAGGCTCTTCAAAATTAGCCAATACATTATCGATGCTCTTATCGATGCTTCTTAGAATGCTGATAGCTTCGGTGATCTTCAAAGAAGCAATTTCCGTTGGGAGCTCTTTCATATCAAAGTACGGTATGAGAGAAGAGAGGCAACTTTCCAATAGCGGATGATTGTTATAATGAAGGATTCGCTGCTCTGATGCTTTTGGTTTCACATTCAGGTTGGCGTAAAACTCCCGAAGTCTGGTAGTAGATAGATGCATAACTACTGTCTTATGAGGACTACCATCTTTCGGATAATTGATAATAGTAGCAAGCTGATTTCTGGGAATCAGGAAGATGTCACCCTTTTTAAAAATGTACGAGGCATCGGCCTGGACAATTTTAGTTTCCCCTGAAATAAACCACACAAGCATGTGATGATCAAACATGATGTCTGATTTGAAAAACTTATCCTCATACCAGGAAAGTTTAATATCATCGGTTATGTATTTTGCTTTAAATTCCATTTTCTCTTTCAGTTACTGTTGAGCAAACAATCTCTGCCAGCTTGGTTGTTTTTCTTGTGCCTCATTCGGGTATTATCAACTGCATATTACACCGACTGACCACCATCAATGAGAAAATTAGAACCCGTAATAAATGAAGCATTTTCTCCTGATAAAAATGTGATCAGATCTGCTACTTCACTGGCTTTTCCAACCCTTGCTAATGGAATGCTGCCAATCATTTGTTCCTCAATATTTTTATCCAAGCCAAGCTTATTCATAATCTCCGTAGATACAGGGCCAGGACTGACGGAATTTACACGAATTTTTCGTGAAGCCAACTCAAGAGCGGCAATTTTCATTACGGCATTTAATGCTGCCTTGCTTGCTGCATATACCGATGCACCTGGAGGGGAAATAGTAGCAGACGTGGAAGACAAGAGTATTACCGATGCACCATCATTCAATACAGGAATGAATTTACTTAAGGTAAAATAAGCGCCCTTGAAATTAACATCCATGACTTCATTAAATACATTTTCTGTTATCAGCTCAATAGGTGCGAATTTTGTGATCCCTGCATTGATCAGTAATATATCCACTTTACCAAATTGCTGCGCAACATTGGCAGCCAGGGTCTCAATGTCCGACAGTACGGACTGATCGGACACTAAGCTGCTTACATTTAAGTCTTGGGCGGCTTTTTCAACTGCTTCCTTTCTTCGACCTGTTATAATTACATTCGCCCCCGCTTCACGCAATGCTTTCGCTGTAGCATATCCTATTCCACTGTTGCCGCCTGTTATCACAGCAACTTTATTTTTAAGACTTGTCATAGCAGTATCAAGATGATTAAATTTTGAATGAAATGCCAGTGAGTTCTTCGCTCAATGTCCACAAGCGCCTGGCACTGACTTCATCTAATGAATATGATTTTACGCCAGCAGACATACTGGTATCAGAAGCCAACTCAGCAACTTCTCCATCTTCACAATAAACGCCTCCGATAGTGTTAAGCTTTGGTGAAGTAGCACACCATACCGTAGTAGCGGCACCTTGCGGGATGGTCTTTAATGAAGCCGCTACTTCCGGCAGAAGGTTACCATCTGCATCAAGGAATCCCATTTTCTGAAATAGTTCCAATGATGCTTCTCTTCCTAACTCGGTTCCTGCGATAGAGCCTGGATGTACACTGTACACACGTACGTTGGATGATTGTGCGCGATTATCCAACTCCATTGAAAACAAGTTGACAGCCGTCTTGGATTGACCATATCCTTGTAACGTTTCGTATTCTCTGTTTATAAAATTCGGATCATCAAAATTGAATGGTGCGAACTGATGACCCTGTGAAGAGACATTCACTACGCGTGCACCATTAGCTTTTTTAAGAGCTGGCCATAACCTCGCTGTAAGTTGAAACTGAGCTAAGTAGTTAGTCGCTAACTGTGATTCAATACCACGGTTATCTCTACGTAGCGGAACCCACATGATGCCGGCATTATTAATGAGTAGATGAAGTGGTCTGCCCGAATCGATGAACTTTTTAGCAAAAGCATCAATGGAATCCGGATTCATGAGATCCATCGGTTCAAGTTCTACATTATCGACACCTTCAAGATTACGTTTTGCCTTTTCTATATCTCTGGCAGGCACGATTACAGTTGCACCTGCTGTGGCAAGCGTTCTTGTTGTTTCCAACCCGATGCCAGTATTACCTCCGGTTACGATGGCGATTTTCCCGGAAAGGTCGATACCCTTGATTACTTCAGTTGTTGTTGATTTAGCGTTAAACCCAGAACCTACTGGCTGTTGCAACGCTCCCTGATAATTGTTTTGTCTCATGATTTTAATTTGTTTTTGTTGAGACAAAGGTAGAAACCCTCGAAGCACTCGACTTTGTTTAAACGTCCGAAGATGCTTTGTTTAAAAGGCCATGTTTATAAGTATGAAATTATAGAACTGAATACCGATCTTCTGATTATCCAAGGTTTCCTTTTTTGGCTACGGTACATCTGGCATCTGTCTTAATCTGGATCTGATATTGTCAATACGATCTGGTCAGTTTCTATTTTGATCAGGAAACAGATTGCAGTTATTTTTTATGTGTGTCTAACTATAATTCTGATATTTTGCAGAAAAAATCAAAATACTGATCTAAACTAACTGTATGGCGGATTCCGAACTTACTGACCTTGATAAAAAATGGTTTGACTTCACATCAGCCTATGTCACTAAACTTAACCAATCTGGTGGACATGACTGGGATAGCTTATCTGAGGAAGAACAAGAACTGGCAGCCCTTTGGAAGCTAGAAATGGATATGTACAATGGTGGCTTTATTCAGTTTTTCTGTAACTGGGGCTATGACTGTTATACCCATGCAGTCCGTTGTCTGACCAAACTGCAAGCCAATGATTGTCTGGCCATTATTACACAACAGTATAGCATCATTGAAAGACTAGGAGACGATGAGCGTCTGGAAGCTTTATGGGACATACCCAAATACCTGACAGCAGAGGAAGCAAAGGCACTGGATGAACTGGATCACCGTTATTGGGATAACACAGATACGATACAAGAAAAAACCTTTCAGGTATATATCCATTTGCAGTCATAATAGTCTATAAACTGACCTTGTCACCACTAATCTTTTGATCAAAGAGAATATAAATCTATAGGGGTGTCAATATTCTCGTATGCCAACAGAAATCATAAACTACTACGATGGCTTTGAAGGAGAGCCTGAAATAATTCTAACTCAAAAGGATGAGTTAACTACAAAGCAAATCCGGTTATGGGATGGATATTTTAATGCCATTATGAATCTCATTAAAGTTGATCCTATTTCTGGAAGATGGACACATCTTGCCTATTATTATCATCTTCATATTGGATGGTATGAGGAGGATAGTTGGCAAATACCAGATTTAACCAGTACATTAAAACAGATTCATGAAATACAGATCCCAGAAACAAATGACATGGATATCTTAGTTGAAATCCAATATCGGATTATTCACTTTTTAGAAGATGCTATTTCCAATAACAGAACTGTCTGTATTCATTACGAATAATCCATCTGAAAGTGCTTTATAAATAATTAGCTACATCGTTGATTATCAACAATTTTCTTCATGCTATTTGATCGTAATGACAGAAACTTCCAAGAATTGCATAAAAATAGCAACACATAGATATATATCATATATTTCTATTTCTCTCCAAATACGCTTTATATCTCTATTTATCAGCACATTACGGCTTTGAAATGCTAATTACCTAAAAATATAATAGAAGGCATACATGTATGATAATGAGCAGATTACGACTTTACAAAAGGTAAAGTTGTACTACCTTTGTAGTGTTAGTCAAGCAGACATATCCTCAGACAAAACGTCTGGTTTAGATATAAAAATAAAATTTAGGTTGTAAGTGGTTTGTTACTGAAATTCCTCGGTGGTTTCCGCCGGGGAATTTTTGTTTCCAGATAATCTTAAATATGGTATATAAACACAATTTCCATATCTTCGTTTTTGTTCACATCAAAGGCATAGCAATTTACTACTGATTGCGAAATAATAGTATTTTGTCGAATACATAATTTCCCTATCAAAAGCATATTTACCTTTACTACAGATTTGGAAACAAAACCCTTATAAGCCTCAAGAAGTAATTACATGCAAACATCCACACTTACCACATCAGCCAAAAGAACCTATAATGGTATTGATCTGATGAAATTCCTAGCGGCGTTTCTGGTTATTTCCATTCACACCCGTCCTTTCTACGACATTCATCCTGTTCTCGGATTTTTGTTCGAAAATATTATCACACGTGTAGCAGTTCCGTTTTTTTTTATTAGCTCAGGATTTCTCTTTTTTACGAAAGTCCTTGAGACTTCCAGTGTATCCGAGCAAAGAAAATTATTGGTAGGATTTCTCAAACGTATACTCGTGCTTTACTTGTTATGGACACTAATTTATCTGCCTTATGATCTGTACTTTATCTATAAAAAGAAGCACGACCTGGTAGCTACTTTGTTGACTTATCTGCAACGCTTGTTGTTATGGGGCTCTCACTTTCACTTATGGTACTTGCTTTCACTGATGTATTGTACTGTCATTGTGTACTTTTTTGTAGAAATCAAACGATTTCGCACCTTACTGGCAGTGGGTATTCTCTTGTATCTGACAGGATTGCTGGGAGACACCTACCATGGCTTGCTGAATCCGGATACACTCTTGGGAAAAATGTACGCTTTTTATAATTATTACTTTGACACTACCCGAAATCTAATCTTTTTTGGTTCTATCTTCCTGGCCTTGGGAGCTATGATTGCCTGGTACCGCCCAGCCTTCAATCGAACACAACTGGTATTATATATAATTCTTTTTGGACTTTTGTACCTGGCAGAAGCCTTATTAATACAACATCATGATTTAGCACTGGAATATAACATGTATCTTTTTCTGGTACCGTTGGTCACATTCCTGTTTTTATGGTTTCGGAAACTCTATTTTGCTTTTCTGACACCTTATGTCGGCTGGTTGCGAACACTAAGTCTAGGGATGTACTGCTCACACGGAATCTTTATGACTGTTGTATTTTATGTGTTTGACAAACTGGGTATGAGTGTAGATCAGTACAGTACGCTGTTTTTTATAGGAGTTACCCTTTTGTCGCTATGCCTCTCATGGCTGATGGCACATTCTAAAAATAAATGGATACAACGCCTAATATCCTAAAGCTAATCAATAATAACGTAGTTGGGAGGCTTTTAATAAATTGGTTTATCTGGCCTGGCAAAGAAGAATGGATAAATTACCCATTCTTCTTCCTTTAAATTATAATTAATCACCTACCTAGAGGGTACACTAATCATTCCTTCGTTCTCCAATTTGTTGCCTCCACATAGCGTAGTACAACCCTTTCTGTTTCAGAAGATCATCGTGGTTGCCCATTTCCACAATCTTTCCTTTTTCGAGTACATAGATCACATCTGCATGCAGGATAGTAGACAAACGATGAGCTATCAGAATGGTAATCTGGCCTCTTCTTTGTGAGATCTCACGAATTGTATCTGTAATATCTTCTTCTGTGATAGAGTCGAGAGCGGATGTCGCCTCGTCGAAAATCAGCAGTTGGGGTTGACGTAACAACGCCCGCGCAATCGAAAGCCGTTGTTTTTCTCCTCCAGATAGTTTCAGTCCGTTTTCTCCCAGCATGGTATTGAGGCCATCTGCCGAACGGGTCAGGAGTCGGGTAGCTGATGCTTTTTCCATCGCATCCCGCAGTTGTTCTTCTGTAGCATCAGGTTTTACCAATCGCAGGTTATCGGCTATGCTGCCTGCAAACAAATGGGTATCCTGAGATACAAAGCCGATCTGTCGTCGAAGGGGATTGTAGCGGATAGTAGACGAAAGATGCTCATTAAAATAAACCTTTCCCTGTTGTGGAGTATATAATCCTACCAGCAACTTTACCAGCGTGGACTTCCCTGAACCGGATGGTCCTACGAAAGCGATAGTTTCGCCTTTTTTAACTTCAAATGAAATACCGTCGATTGCATTGTAAGAGGCAGTCTTATGACGAAAAACGACATCTTCAAATCGTAGTGTATGCAACTGATCTATCTCAACCCATTGTGGCGGACGTTGCTCTACAGGTTTTTTCATCAAAACATCAAAGTGCTGGATAGAAGCCTCAACTTCTCTGTATTGCAGAATCAGGTTACCCAAGTCTTGCAAAGGCCCAAAGATAGTTGTAGAAATAAACTGCATTGTGATAAGTTCACCATTGCTGAGTTGTTTATGAAAAATAAGCCAGAGCAGGATAAACAAAATCGAATGACGCAATAGTGCCAGCGTGATACCCTGAAAAAACGAAAGCGATTGTACACGTTTTGCTTTGGTACATTCCAATTCAAAAATCTTCAGAGTTAACTCTTTCAGATGGCGGATTTCTGAAAATGTGAGCCCAAGACTACGAATCAGCTCCACATTACGCAGGCTCTCTGTAATCACTCCTGACAAGCGGTTGGTTTGTTTATTAATAGACCGCTGGATGGATTTAATTTGTTTGGAAAGTAGTCCACTCAATGACCCCAACAACACTATTCCTAACAAGAAAAATGCGATCAGTACACCATTTTTGGTAATGCTATACCAGATCAGAAACGCAACCCCAACTAACGTAGAGAACAACACATTGATAAATGATTGCACAAAACGCTCTGTATCTGTCTTTACCTTTTGCAGAATGGAAAGTGTTTCTCCACTGCTACTTTCTTCAAATTCCGGAAACGAAAGGCGCAAGGTTTGCCGGAGGCCTTCATCAAAAATCTGACGGCCAAAACGGGCAACAGTAAGACGTGTTGTATATTCCTGTAAGGCTTTAAACAAGCGAGCACCCAACGCTACCACAAAGGCTATTCCCAGCCAGACAAGCACTTGGCTAACGATGTCTGGTGGATAAGCAGTAGATACCACAGCAGGGTTTGTATACTCATCTACAATTTTTCCAAAGATGATGGGATCTACCAGTGTTAGCAGTTGGGCTCCGGTTGCAAAGAGTAAAGACAGAAAAATAAGTACTTGATGAGGACGGAGATATTTCCATAAAGTTGCCATATTTCAGCAAGATTCAAAAAGCATACCTGCTATGTTGTGCTGTAACCTATAAAAAGAGAATGCCTGTTTACTATTTAAGACCAACTTTCATATTTTTAGCAAGTTTTTTCAACTTTAATGGAGGTGGCCAATAGCCCTACTTAGTAACAATGGAGTATAACCTGACTATTTTTGCGGATTATTTTCAGATTGAAATAGCAGATTCTAACAGTATAACCTCTCACATGCCCAAATTTGACAAAGAGGAAATGACGTCATTGCTTAGTGTTGGGAAAGGAGTACTCAATGTTTTTACAGTTAGAAATATGGTTGTACCTCTAAAAATAGCCGTTTTGGCTATAAAGCCTGACATTGATATCAACGAGTATGATCAGGTAGTAGAAGCTAGCATAACTATCTCTTCTGGTATTTTATCCATACCTTATGCCATGGAATACCCTAATAATCTACTTGAGTTTCAAATTTCTGCAGGTATATATCAAGCACTAATTGGATATCAGGGGCTAGATACTATTAGCGAAGATGGCTTAGAAGGTAATGATGCTTATACAGTCTTTCTTTGGAAAAGCGACATTAGTATTGAGAAGAAAATAATAAAAGAATGGATGAATTCTCCTTATTGAAAGTCATTAGGTGAGTAAAATAACCCTAAATCACAATCCTACTTCTAATCCCATTACTGCAACAAATCTTTGCGGAAGAAAAACGAACGGGATATGACCTCTGAGGCACCAAAAAAGCCTAGTGCACCATTGCTCATATTGGTAGGGACATTTGCTACAACCCGGTCAAATAGCCCTCCTTTGAAGGCTGTCTGTGCGTATACTGCCCGTATAAATTCGTAGTTTGCCTGAGTTAGTGAATATTTGTATTGTTGTATCACTGTTTCCTCCTCCAGCATCAGTTGTGCATTATGCCCCTGAAAGTTTAACAGAAATCCTTGTGGATCTACACCGGGGAATTCATAGTGAAAAGCACTGAGCAGATCCTGAGTTATCGGGTCTTGTGCCAGATAGACCACCTTTGCGGGTTTGGCTACACCATACCGTACTTTGGGAAATTCCAACTGATAAATAGCAAAGTTATCTGGTAAAGGATTTTCGAGCCGATTGGGTGTCCGGAAGATCTCCTTTTCAGGTGTAAATGGCGTGACAGGTTCCATGGTAGAGGAAGCAGTGTATACCTGTCCATCTATTTCTATATGTAATGTGTAGGTCTTACCTACCTCACCCTGTACAGTATCCTCAGTGGCATATATGCCGGGAAGAGTATCCAATGGATGTAGCAGATAGGTATGTGTCCCTTCTGAAATAGAAACATTAGCCTGTGATACACTTGCCTGAGGTGATTGAGGGATTGGTACATCTGTCCGGCTTATCCGGATCAGATGCGCTTTCTTCTCATTAGTGATTAGTCCTTCCACTACAATCCTGCCTGTGACAGTGCCACTTAGTTCATTCAAATCCATTTGTTCTACACAGGATGTAGTCAGCAGCATGCACAGAAGTGTAACAGGAAGACGATAGTTTCTAAATGCATTCATTTTAGTACAACATTATAGGATATAGTAGGTACAATGGAAAACAGATAAATCCGGTTAGCTACCGTTTTAGGATTGTTTCGGTCTCTTGTAGCTGAAAGATCTTCTCCGATGTAAATGGTCATGGGATTTTTACGGGCATAGGCATTATAGATTGAAAAAACGAAGTAGTGACTAAACTTGCTGGCAGGTTTATCTTTGCCTTTCAGTGTAGCCGAAAGATCCAGGCGGTGGTAATCAGGTAAGCGACTTGCATTGCGGCTACCATACACAGGAATGGTTTGTCCCTCATACTGAAAACTTTCGGTAGGTAAATTGACGGGATTGCCTGTGTTATAAATCCAGCTGGCAGATACGGAAAAACGGCTGGAAATTTCATACTGTCCTGTAAAAGCGATTTTATTTGGCTGATCATAAAGAGCAGGATAGGAATTACCATTGTTGATTCCTGCAATCTGTCTTTTGGCTCTGGAAAAGGTATAGGAGAGCATCCCCTTAAAACGTCCTGTACTCTTCTGAAGTAGAAATTCAATTCCATAGGACTGCCCCTTTCCAGACAGTAATTCGCCTTCTATATAGGGGTTAAATACCAGTTGGGCATTATCTCTGAAATCGGTCTGATTAACGATGGTTTTGTAATAAGCCTCTACCGAAAATCGCATAGCATAGTCAGGTATCTCTCTGAAGTACCCTATAGAATACTGATTGGAATGCAATGGATTGAGATGAGGGCCACTGGGATACCAGATGTCAAAAGCTGTAAAGGAAAGAGAGGAGTTGGATAACATCTGGAGGTACTGGGTACTACGCATATAGCTGGCCTTTAGAGAACTTTGTTGATTGATCCGGTAACTGAACTGAAACCGGGGTTCAAATCCCTGTGAGGAATGGAAAATCTTGCCTTTTGGGTAGTGGACAGAATCTATGACAGTGCCCTGATTGAAGGAATAAATGGTCGTCTTTCCTATGTTCTGGAAGAGAGAATACCTGAGTCCCAGTTCTATGGATAGTTTCTCATTTATCTTTCCTTCCATTCCTCCATAGATAGCACTTTCGAGTGCATTCCGGCTGGGAATATCATATGTACTACTGACTTGGTTATACCCTGGACGCAGGGTATGGCTGATGGTATTAAGACCGAAAGTAAATGAGAGGGATTCATTTTTGATATACGAAAAATCTGCTTTGGCATTCCAGTCTTTGATTCTAGACCGCCAGTCAAACAGGTTTCCAGCAGAAGGTGTATTCAGATTGTAATCATAGTTGCTGTAGATAAGCGAGAAATGGGAGAAAAGCCTAGGGTTAAAAATATGATTCCATCGAAGTGATCCGGTGACATTGCCCCAGTTAATGGCATAGTCCAGAATGGAAAGTTTGTTTACATCTCTACCTATGTATGCCGAAAGAAACAGGCTGTTCCGTTCGTTGAAAGTATAATTCATCTTTCCGTTCAGGTCATAAAAGTAAAGGCGGGTACCATTAAACTGTACACGGTTAGTAGAGTCTGTGGTAGCTAGCCACAGCAGAGGCTCGGCAAACGTGCGCCGTCCTGCCACCATAAATGAGCCTTTTCCTTTCAGGAGAGGGCCTTCAGCTACCAACCGTGCTCCACCCAGCAGGCTTGCACCACCAGCAGCCCGAAAGATTTTGGTATTTCCTTCTTTCATACGCAGATCTAATACAGACGACAAACGCCCTCCATACCGTATCGGAAAATAGCCTTTGTAGAGTGTTATACTTTTGATAGCATCTTCATTGAATATCGAAAGAAAACCCAGCAGGTGGGATGCATTATACAGGGGTGCATCATCCAGTAAAATCAGGTTCTGATCTGAACCACCACCTCTGACAAAAAAGCCTGTTGAACCCTCTCCAATAGTAGTTACAGCTGGTAATAGTTGCAATGATTTGATAATATCGCTTGCGCCACCCAGTGCGGGAATCTGGCGTACCATTTGCATGGAGAGTTGATGCGACCCCATTGCATCAGGTGTAGCAGATGGTTGTGTTTCGGTGACTACTACTTCTTCCAGCCCTATTGACTGTACGGACAGTTGTACATCTATTCTCTGATCAGTTGTTAGTGAGATTTTGTGACGGGTAGTATGATAGCCTACATAGGAATAGTAGAGTGTATAGGAGCCTTCCGGCAGGGAAAAAGAATAGAAACCATAGGTATTTGATGTTACTTGGTGAGAAGGATCTCCGGTAGAGATAGTGGCTCCTGCCAGTACTTCTCCAGAAGTAGAGTCCCGAACATACCCTGAAATGGTGTAACGCTTTTGCTGCTGATATGGATGCCCTTCCATAGAATAGGCTCCTGAAAATGATAGGCAGGCACAGACAAGCAATAGGTATGAAAAAGTAGAGATTATCCTCATAGTCGTTGAGAAGATAGTTGATAAACCAAGGCAACGGTTTACGTATTTATTAGGTAATAGTAGAGAAAGAAGGACAGGAAGACAATTAACAATGTAGCTTTTAGCACTTTTTTAACTTTATTTAAGATACTTTAACATCAGCAGATAGATCCTATTTAAGAACAAAGAAAAAATCTTAGTGTGAAGACTTGAATACATATCCATTATGATTACTTATCGCATAGAAAAATATACCCTTTCCAAAGACAGAATTGTTGATGTGTTTCTTGTAAATGAACCTTATCAGGATCTGGTTGCAATCAAGGCATACAGTGATTTGGAGGATCTGGATGAATTCATTGAATGGCTGGAAGAAATGATTGCCGAACAAATCCCTGATTTTTCATTGCCGGGTGCTATTATCGTCCAGGGGTTTTTATGGGGTAGTGTAAGATCCAAAATAGTAGAGCTAGTCATGAATGGGCCTAGTATCGAAAAAGAAGAATTTGATACAAAAGAGTTTCTGAAACTCTGTTATGACTGGCGAACATTCCTGATTGAAAAACGGGAAGGAAAACGCTCTTAAGCAATACACAGACTTACTGATATACAGATCTCAGCAGCTCTGAAACGCTAATTCCCTAAAAATATAATAGAAGGCATACATGTATGATAATGAGCAGATTACGACTTTACAAAAGGTAAAGTTGTACTACCTTTGTAGTGTTAGTCAAGCAGACATATCCTCAGACAAAAAATCTGATCATAGATATAAAAATAAAATTTAGGTTGTAAGTGGTTTGTTACTGAAATTCCCCGAAGGTTTCCTTCCGGGAATTTTTGTTTATAGAGAAAACAGATATAGAGTTCGCAAATTTTCCTTTTGCAACACAATTGAATGGTGTTTTCTATACCTTTGGTCTATGCAACGTTTGATTGTTTTCTGGGGATTATGGCTTTGGTGCATCTCATGTATACCATGCAGAGATGAATTACCTATGCTCTCTGAAGAGTCAGTTGCAGAGATTACGGTGCTTACCTCATATTGTCAGGGAGACCCCTCTTCTTCAGCAGATCTTTGTTCACCTTTGTGTGTATGCACTTGTTGTGGAATTTCTCTGATTTCGCCACTACAGGTTGATTTTTCCATGCCTACGCTTATATATCAGGATAGCCAGTCGTTTAAGAGCTGGGTAGCCAAACCTGTATATGCATATTTCTCATTCTGGCAGCCTCCCAAAATCGGTTAGGATAATACTTTATTCTGGCTGTCACCAAACAAATTGATCCATAGAGAGATATTTTCCTTTACCTTGTTGTTTAACATCCGGAGAGTATTCACTCACAGGCTATATACTATTGCCAACTGGTTGCACTTAACAGCAGTCAGAGGCTTAGGGTATCTTCTCAGGCAAAATAAGAGGGATACCTATTCCATAGATTTTAACAAACCATACAATGATTACAATTCTTACAGGGAGTCTGGTATTGAGTCTGTTGCATGCACTGATACCGAATCACTGGTTACCCGTTATTGCAATTGGCAGAAAAGAAGGATGGACTTTATCATACACTACCCGCATTACCTTTATAGCCGGTCTTTCACATGCTGTCAGTACAGTTTTGTTAGGATGGGTTTTAGGTCTGATCGGATTCCAGCTGTCAGAGACTGTTAACCAGTTTACGCATATTGTGGCTCCTGTTATACTTGTTCTGCTTGGCATTTTCTTTATCTATCAGCATCACCATCACAAACATTTTCATATTGATGCACCAGGCCGACAGAATAAAAGAAAGATAATTTTATCACTGGTAGTCGCGATGTTTTTCTCTCCTTGTCTGGAGATAGAAGGCTATTTTCTGATGGCGGGATCTTATGGAACAGGCTTTCTTGTGCTTCTTACGTTTGTGTATATGGTGGTGACTATTCTGGGTATGATCAGTTGGGTACGGGTTGCGTATTCGGGTATACTTAAGATAAACTGGCATAAGATAGAACATAATGCAGGCATTATTACAGGAGTAACCTTGATTCTGACAGGAATCATCTCTTTTTACGTACACTAGAAATAATTGTCAGGGAGCAGTCGCATTGACAACAGTATCCGTATTTATATGTACATGAAGTTACTATTCGATTATTAACTTATGCAAGATCCAACAAAACCTAAAAATATTTCTTCTAAAGGCCGACTGTCTCTCTTCAGGCCAGTTCCGGCATCACATCATGACCATTGCTGTGGTCATGATACCCATGATCATAACCACACGAAAGAGCATTCCCACAGTGCAGAAGATGGACATTCACACGATCATGACCATGATCACTCACATGATGGGCACTCACATGGAAATGATTCTGCTGGTTGGTTAAGCCAGTGGCCATTGCTTTTGTCGCTGGCGATTCTGGTGGGTATGCTGGTGTTGGAGTATGGATTTACTATTAAACCACCCTTTCCAGTCGACCTAGTCATTTTTGGTGTGGCCTATTTGCTGGCGGGTTATAATGTACTGGCATTGGCTTTTCGAAAGTTGAAGCGGTTGGATATTTTCAATGAG
Organism: Xanthocytophaga flava; assembly: GCF_030068545.1. NCBI lineage: Bacteria > Pseudomonadati > Bacteroidota > Cytophagia > Cytophagales > Rhodocytophagaceae > Xanthocytophaga > Xanthocytophaga flava. The sequence continues at coordinate 14,148 of NZ_JASJOR010000023.1, forward strand.
TTTTTTCTGATGAGTGTAGCCACACTGGGTGCTTTTTCGATTGGTTCTTATAGTGAGGGTGTGTCTGTAATGGTGTTCTATTCGATTGGCGAGTGGTTTCAGGACGTGGCGGTGAGTCGGGCTAAACGAAGCATCAAAGCCTTGCTGGATATTCGTCCTGATGAGGTTACTGTACTCAGAAATGGTCAGACGTTGGTAGTTAATCCCAAAGACGTACAGCTGAACGAAACTATCCAGGTTAAGGCAGGGGAGAAGGTAGCTCTTGATGGTGAATTGCTTTCCGAACAGGCCTCATTTAATACGGCTGCTTTGACAGGAGAAAGCAAGCCGGACACCAAACGGACAGGCGAAAAAGTATTTGCCGGAATGATTAATCTCAATACCGTCAGTGAGATCAAAGTAACATCCCTGTTTAAGGACAGCAAGCTGAGTCGTATTCTGGAGATGGTACAGGACGCAACAGCCCGCAAATCACAGACGCAGTTATTTATTTCCCGCTTTGCCAAAGTATATACACCGATTGTTTTCTTCCTGGCGTTAGCCGTTTGTTTGATTCCCTATTTCTTCGTAGATACCTATGTATTTACGGACTGGTTGTATCGTTCACTGGTATTTTTGGTTATCAGTTGCCCCTGTGCATTGGTTGTTTCGATTCCATTGGGGTATTTTGGGGGTATTGGCTTAGGGTCACGGAGTGGCATTCTGTTTAAAGGTTCTAACTATCTGGACGTCATGACTCAGGTGACCAGTATTGTGATGGATAAAACCGGAACGCTGACTCATGGCGTATTCAAAGTACAACAGATAGTCACAGACCAGTCGGATAAGACAGAATTTATTCAGCTTGTGGCATCCCTCGAAAGTCACTCTACGCATCCTATCGCCAAAGCTATTGCAGAATATGCAGAAAGTCAATCTGATCAAAACCTAAAGGTAGAAAGGGTAGAGGAAATCTCTGGTCATGGCCTCAAGGGAATCATTGAAGGAAAAGAGGTGCTGGCAGGAAACACAAAACTTCTGAAAAAGTATAACATAACTTATCCGGAAGATTTACATAGCATCGTGGATACCATTGTAGTGGTTGCCGTTAATGGTAATTATACCGGTTATATTACCATTGCAGATCAGATCAAAGAGGATGCAGCGCAGGCAATAAAAGCTATGCATGCATTGGGGCTGGAAACGATAATGCTCTCTGGCGACAAACAGACTGTAGCAGATGCTGTTGCCAGACAACTAGGTATCGATCAGGCATATGGGGATTTACTACCAGAAGGAAAGGTAGAAAAGGTACAAGCCTTAAAAAATGCAGGCAAGCAGATTGCCTTTGTAGGAGATGGAGTAAATGATGCTCCGGTTATTGCGCTGGCTGATGTAGGCATTGCCATGGGTGGATTGGGTAGCGATGCAGCTATTGAAACAGCAGATGTTGTGATTCAGAATGATCAGCCTTCACGAATTGTATCTGCCATTAAAGCAGGTAAGCTGACTAAACGTATAGTCTGGCAGAATATCAGTCTGGCTATGATTGTAAAGGTAGGCGTATTAATTCTGGGAGCCGGAGGTGTTGCCAATCTGTGGGAAGCTGTAATTGCCGATGTAGGAGTTGCATTACTCGCTATCCTGAATGCAGTACGAATACAGCAGATGAAGCTTTAATGCTGTGATTTCTTATTTCTCCCCATCGTTGGTGTTATCACCAACGAGTTGTTTCCCACCGTTCAGGTTGGTGATAACACCAACCTGGGGAATGATACAGCAGATGAAGTTATAAGACTACGACTTCTTTTATTTCTATTTCTTAGTATCCCATAAACTGCTCTGTCGTAAAGATAGGGCAGTTATACTATTCTTTATGGAAAAGCATTATCCTGTTGAGTGTCCGCGATGCGGCACTGCATTTGCCTGTAAGGTAAACTCTGTTTCAAAATGTGATTGTATGTATGTAGACCTCACTCCACTGGAGTTGCAATACATCCGTGAGAACACAGAGTCAGGTACCTGCCTGTGTATGAACTGTCTAATGGAGCTCAAAAAAGCATACCATCAGCACTCCTCTGAATAAGATAGCTTATGGGCCATTCAAAATATTTTTTGAAGAGATCCCTGAATAAAACGTTACCTTTAAGCCCTCATTTATCCTACGAAAATAAAACGGTAGTCATCTACCGAGACAAAATACCTTTTCATCCGGATACGCCTTCTCCAGACAGTAGTTTGTTGGAACTGGGTTGTTAGTTGGAAAAGAGAGTATTTTATCGAAGACGCAAATAGTTATAGCCTTTTTATGAAATTTTCAGTTTGTACCATTCTTTTGTTGCTTCTTTGCTTCACCACTTTATCCTATTCTCAGAGCCGACAGATACATCCTTTAAAAGGAATTGTAATGGATCAGATGACCAGAGAATATGTGAGTAATGCTACAATTACACTTACCACCAAAGCCAATACTTCCAGTGGAGAACCTGACCCAAAGGCTTTCTCGAAGATGACAAAAACAAATGAACTGGGGCAGTTTACCTTTCTGAACATTCCAGACGGAAGCTATACACTATCTGTGAGTTATGTAGGTTTCGTCAGTCAATCGCTGAATATATCTGTTCCCTCTACTATCCATAATCAACCCCTTTCGATTGCCTTACAGGCAGCTCCTGTACAACTCAGTGAGGTTACTGTCTCTTCTATACATGCACATGACCAGCAGATTATCTCCTCACTGGATATAAAACTACGTCCTATCACCAACTCACAGGAGATATTACGTATGGTGCCAGGATTGTTTATCGGTCAACATGCCGGAGGGGGTAAAGCTGAACAGATTTTTTTACGGGGTTTTGATCTGGATCATGGCACTGACATTCGCTTAACCGTAGACGGTATGCCTGTCAATATGGTTTCTCATGCTCACGGGCAAGGATATGCCGATCTGCATTTCGTGATTCCGGAACTGGTAGAAAATGTAGATTTTAAGAAAGGTCCTTACCATACAGCCAAAGGAAATTTTACTACAGCAGGTTGGGTAGACTTCCATACACAGAATGTACTGGAAAAAAGCCTGGTGAAGCTGGAAGTTGGGCAATACAACACATACCGGGCTGTAGGAGCTTTTAATATGCTGGGACAGAAAATGCGTCAGCAAGGACATTCCGCCTATCTGGCTTCGGAATATTCCTACTCTGATTCGTATTTTGATAATCCACAACATTTTAAACGTTTTAATCTGTTAGGCAAGTATCAGGGTAAGCTGAGTGAGGCAACTCAATTACTAGTTACAGCTTCTACGTTTTATAGCAAGTGGAACCACTCCGGACAGATCCCGGACCGGGCAGTGGCTTCCGGATTAATTGACTTTTATGGTTCTATTGACCCTACAGAAGGTGGTGAGACCAGCCGAACCAATGTCAATGCTGAGTTCACGACAGCTACTCCTGGTGGCAGTCTGATTAAAAATCAGTTCTTTTACAGCAATTATAATTTTGAGCTCTATTCTAACTTTACTTTCTTCCTGAAAGATACTGTAAACGGAGACCAGATCCGTCAGAAGGAGGGACGTAATCTGTTTGGATATAACGGCAGCTTTCAGAAAACTTACTACCTGGGATCTACTCAGTGGATTTCTACTCTTGGAGCCAGCTACAGACAGGATCTGACTCAGAATTCAGAATTGTCTCATACTAAAAACAGAACGGAAACGCTGGAAAGACTTCAGTATGGAGATGTGAATGAACTAAACGCAGGTCTATATATTGATGAATTGGTTCATATTTCACCTAAGTGGACAGTGAATGCAGGGGTTCGGATAGATTATTTCCGTGACCAGTATACCGACTTACTACAAAACCCGGTGACTACCAAACAGGCAAATGGAACTATCGTTTCTCCTAAGCTTAATTTTTACTATACACCTAATTCCCGTTTTCAGTTTTACCTCAATACAGGCAAAGGCTTTCACTCCAATGATACACGGGTGGTAGTACCACAAAACGGCAAACAGATTTTGCCTGCTGCCTATGGATCAGATCTGGGGATGATTGTGAAGCCTTTCCCTAAGTTATTGATCAATGCGGCCTTATGGTATCTGTGGCTGGATCAGGAGTTTGTATATGTGGGTGATGAAGGTGTAATAGAGCCAAGTGGCAAATCGCGCAGACAGGGTATTGATGTGTCGGTACGTTATCAGCTTACACGTAGTCTATATGCCGATGTAGATCTGAATACGGCTCGTCCGAGAGCTATTGGAGAGCTAGCAGGTCAGAATTATTTGCCTTTGGCTCCTACATTTACGACTACAGGTGGTTTGTCGCTAACAGGTCAGAAGGGTTTTAGCGGATCATTGCGGTATCGGTATATGGGAAATCGTCCTGCCAATGAGGATAACTCTATTGTAGCGAAAGGATATTTTGTAACGGATTTGCAAGCGAACTATACCAAACCTACGTATGCTGTTGGCTTATCGGTTCAGAACCTGTTTAATACCCGTTGGAAAGAAACACAGTTTGCGACTGAAAGTCGTCTCAAAGGAGAAGCTACCTCTGTAGATGAGATTCATTTTACACCTGGTACACCTTTCTTTGCTCGTCTGAGTCTGACTTATTTTCTGAAATAATTATTTGTTGGATTTTTAGTACCCACCAGAGTTTATGCTTTTCGAGAAGAGTATAGTCCCTGGTGTTTTTTGAGAAAATCTCTTTCTGAGTTATTTTAGATTCATGGATATTGTTCTATTTACAGCATTTAGAGTTCACTCTTTTTTTATTTGTTTATTATCCATGTCATTATCCTTCCACTAGCCTCTTCATTTTTTTCTTGTTTGCAAAGTCGGTTTATAGTCCAGAACATATCTCTCCCTACCACCTGTTACTTTTTTTGCTTGCCCAAAAATAGTAACCAAAAAAAGGGCACTTTCTGCCGAACCTCCCCCGCGCAAAGCCATGGGCTTTCCTCGCGGCAAAAAGATTGCCAACGCACAGCTACAACGGTTCGCGCTGAAAGGAACCATAACCCTATTTGTACCAAAAAAATACTTTTATTTTAACCTTACCTCTACACTAAAATAACACATGGCTCAGACAGCACATGATACGAGGAAAGCCCCTTATCTTTTTTAATTTTGAAGGCTTTAGGAAAAAGTCTCTTTTATCCTCATACCTCGCTGTCCTCCTGAAAGGACCTCGTGGCAAGACCGGCGGCCGTTGGATTCTGAATGTATTTGTTTCTTTCACAAACCAGGCATGGCTCTATTTATCCCGCCTGTCCCGACAGGGGCGGGAAGATCCTTTCAGGAGGACAAAAATGAGAGAAGCTCTCTTCAGTTGACAACATTGAATGCTTAAACCAATGCATCCTGAAGTTTATTTCACTGCTGGTCTAACGGCAGGTAGGTTGTTAAAGTAACCTCACGCTCTTCCAGCAGCGGCACGATTTGTCCGACTACCAGCGTCTGAAAATGGGTTGAATTGCGGTGTTCATTTAAGGCGGCCTCGTCTTTGTAACCTTCAAACAATACAAGGGTGTTTGGATCGGAGTTGCTTTGATGGATCTTATAGAAAAGATTTCCTTCTTCTTCGGTACTTTTCTTTACAACATCCGGAAGTAAGCCTAGTACAGTCTCCAGTTGGCCTTCTTTAACTTTCCATTTGGCAAATACATAGATAGATTCCATAATTTTACATTTTGTGGCAGATATGCCTTGTTTGAGAAGTGTTGAATTTGTTTGTTTGAATTATGTAGTGTAATCCTGCATACACTTAGTGAATACCTTTCAGGATACCTCCGTCTACTCTGATAGCGGCACCATTGGTAGCAGCAGCCAGTTCGCTTGACACATATAGAACAGTAGCAGCTACTTCCTCTGGAGAGATAAATCGTTGCAACAGACTAAGTGGTCGTGTTTCTGTGAAATATTGTTGTTCTACTTCTTTGGTAGTACTGTTTCGTTGCTGGGCAAGTTCTCCGATAAATCGTTCTACCCCATCTGAATAGGTAGGGCCTGGTAAAACGGAGTTGACAGTCACGCCTGTACCTTTGGTTAACTGAGCCAGACCATTGGCTATCGAAAGCTGGGCTGTTTTGGACATACCATAGTGAATCATCTCTGTAGGAATCTGTATAGCAGACTCGCTGGAAATAAAGATAACCCTCCCCCAGTTTTTTTCGAGCATTTTAGGCATATAAAAACGGGTTGTCCGCACCCCGGTCAGGACATTGATAGAAAATAGCTTAAGCCAGTCTTCATCTTTTGATTCGAAGAAAGGAACTGGCTCAAAGATGCCAAGATTATTTACAAGAATATCTACTTCAGGCAACTGTTGAGTCATTTGCATATATCCTTCTTCTGTGGCCAGATCTGCAACGACACCATACACTCTGGCATCAGGTATTTCGTTTTCTATACGGCGTTTGGCCATGTCAACTTTACTGGCATCCCGGCCATTATATACACAATGGCACCCTCTTTGGCAAATCCTTTGGCGATTGCATACCCGATACCGGCAGTAGAGCCAGATACGAAAGCAGTTTTGTTTTTTAGTAAGAGATCCATGATCGCTGTGTTTTAATTTATATACCAAAATTAGTACATAGCGATACGCAGACACAGGAGGCAAATCACAAAAAAAGTGTGACGGGAATCACACTTCATTTATGGGTAGAGTAAAGTCGGCTTAGTGTTTCGCGACTCACACCGAGATATTCGGCTATATATTTTTTAGGGATTTTTTGTGTCATATGCGGGTATAGATGATTGAACTCTTCATATCGTTGCTGAGGGGTGCTGGAGAGTAGGGATATAATGCGTTGTTGCTGGGCAACATACCCTCTGGTCAGTTTTACTCTGAAAAAATGTTCCATCTTATGAAGGTCTGCAGATAGTGTTTCCCTGCCCTGAAGTTTCATACACAGAACTTCTCCATCTTCCATACAAACGATATTTAACCGGGCCTGTTTCTGATAAAAGTAGGCCTGGTAATCTGACATCCACCAGTTTTCGCCTGCAAATTGTACGATGTGTTCTTTCCCATCATCATCCAGGTAAAACATTCTGAAAATGCCCGCCATGATCAGGTATTCGAAGTTTGCCTGATCTCCATCCTGAATGAGATACTGGTGTTTTTTTACCCTTCTTGGAGTGAAAAAGGTTTTAATATGTTCGAATTCTTCATCGGTAACAGCTATTACTTCTTCAATGTGTTGGCGTAGTTTTTCCATGAATGCTTGAGCTACTGGAATGTGGTTTTGTTGGGTGAAAAGAATAGGACAGAAAGAGTATGTAAAAAGTAGTAGCTAAAAATAGGTAAAAAAAATAGTCCTGCCAAGTGATTGAAATGGGAGTAGCCGGAATGAGGATAGGCTTTGATTTCGTATTCTGTTTTGTCGCTTTTCTGATGGTGTTTTAGAATCTTTTCTTACAGAAAGAACCTCTCTGTCTTTCTAAGGATCTATCTCCCTCCTGTCCTTCTGAAAGAAACTTCCCGCCACGCCTTGGCGTGAGTGGGACACGTGTGAAAAATAGAGTGACGTTTGGCTTCTGAGAGAAAAAAATATACTCCAGCCGGAAAGGTCGCTAACCTTTACAAGATATGAGGTTCTTTCAGAAGGACAAAAAATAAAAAGTAAAAAACAGAGAATATTTCTTAAGTTAACAACTTTAACAGATGCTTGTGTTCACGACTTTCTTTATTTACAGAAAAGTTATGAGGTAGGATAAGGTAAATGACACTTACCAAAATTTTTGTTGAGTCTAGTTTAGGTCAAACATTTTTCTGGGCATAACTATATGCATGAATTATTTTTACAAGGAAGTCCATCTTCTTTGAGTGAAAGAATATTTTGCATAGAGTTTGTTGCAAAAATGCTGATGCGTTGAATTGACCGCAAAAAAGTTTTTGCATAGAATTAACCGCAAGTTTTGTTTTTAATCGGAATTCACCGCAAAAAATTTCGTGAGCATAATTCAGTTCAAACACAAAAAAGTATAGAACCATGCACAAAATAAATTGATAACAGGATGATCTTGATTCAATAGTTGTCAAAATGGCTCCTGATCGGGGATCAAGCCATTATTGAGCTGAAACAATGTGCGGTTAGAGGTTTGTATCTCTGCGAAGGAAATTAACAGATCTTTCGTTTTGGGTTTTGGCTTGCCTGCCTGTTTGGTCTCTACACGTTGGATGACCACTTCATACCTACGGTTAAAATAAAGCAAAGACATGCTGGCATGCAGTGTAGGAGTAACCATTCCTTTTGAGACCGATTTGTCATCTGCTTCAAATACGTAGAGGTTAGAACGGATATTGAGTGCCACAAACTTGCCTGTAAGCTGAATCGTACGATCTGACAGGTATTCCAGCCGGTTCAGATTTTCCAGAATCTGACCAGCATCCTGGTAGCCTATCCCCTGCTGCCATTGTAACTGCGTATAATGGTTGGCCCACTTTAACTGAAGTTGCAGACGGTTTGTCTTGATCAGCTTCAGCAAATTCTGGTAGCTGGTTACTACGCGTCCATCTATCTGGTCTGCAAAGACTTTCAGTTTTTCAAAATCAAAACTAGCTTGAATAAACTCATACCAGTATCGGCTAAACTTATCCGGTTCGCTTTCCTGCCCAAACATAGGCAACTGCTGATTGCGGGGGCGTAGCAAAATAGTAAAGGAACCTGGGAGTGTGTGTAACAACTCGTAATGAGAAGCTGTCGTAATCAGTTTCTTATGATCTTCCCGTACAAAACGTTCGGTCAGATGTCGGGTATCTGTTTGCTTTTTATAATAACTCAATCCCAGCCCATCCGCTATCTCATACAGATGATTTAATGCCGGTGCCAGCAGTGATAAATCAATAGTGCCATAGCCTACCTTAGGAGATTCACTAAAATGAATTTGCAGCAAGCCAGAATCGTACTGTGCAGATAAGTTCAGCAAATCAACAGGCTGAGCATGGGGATTACCTTTGTACAAAGAATCCTTAGGAGGCAATTGCCGGGCTGGTATATCTGCTGGAAACAAAATCTGTACATTGCGGTATTGTAATTCAGACCCGTTGTCTGTTTCCAGTGAATACAGAAACCCATCTGGTGGAGCCAGAAAGATGTTTTGCAAGGAGAGTTTGCGATCGGTGTATTTAACCAGTTGTTCGAGACGTACCCGACAAACTAACCAACGATTTTGCAGCAAATCCCCTTCTATCCAATAAAACAGATAATGCTCTCCTCCTTCACTCACAAAGTGAGATAGCAGTGGCTGACCCTTGTAAATCAAGTCAGCGATTTTGCGTAATGAAGGAAAGGCGAAGCGTTTGGGGGTCTGCATGAACAACCGTTAGTTCACAGATAGCATATTGGTGACAGAAAACAATATCTATAAGTATAGTAATAGCCAGAGTTTACACTCTGGCTGATCTGTTTCGAAGATAAAAGTCGGCAAGTACCAGTGCTGCCATAGATTCGACAATGGGTACAGCCCTTGGTACTACACATGGATCATGGCGGCCTTTGCCTGTGACAGTTACTACATTGCCATGCAAGTCAATACTTTCCTGATCCTGCATAATAGTAGCTACAGGCTTAAAGGCTACATTAAAGTAAATATCCTCTCCATTACTGATTCCACCTTGTATACCTCCTGAGTAATTAGTGCGTGTATGCACGTTTCCCTGTTCATCTGTATAAAAGGCATCATTATGCTGTGAACCATACCAGGATGCGCCTTCAAATCCACTGCCATATTCAAATCCTTTCACGGCATTAATTCCCAGCATCGCCTTACCTAGTTCGGCATGTAGCTTATCAAAAACCGGCTCTCCCCAACCTACAGGCGTTCCTTTGACCACACACGTTACAATACCTCCAATAGAATCTCCATTCTTACGCGTTGCATCAATCAGATCAAACATCTTCTGAGCCGTTTCCGGATCAGGGCAACGAACTGCATTCTCTTCTGCCAGTGCAATATTCAATTCAGAGTAATGTTTTTCCAGAGCCAGCTTTCCTACTTTGCTTACATAGGCTTCAATCCTTACCCCCACTTGTGCCAAAAGCAGTTTGGCGACAGCACCAGCCGCTACACGAGCAGCTGTTTCACGGGCTGAACTGCGTCCTCCTCCTCTGTAATCACGTGTGCCATATTTAGCCTGGTAGGTATAGTCAGCATGGCTGGGACGAAACTGCTCGGCAATATGTGAGTAATCATGGCTTCGCTGATCTTCGTTCATGATTACCATGGCAATAGGTGTTCCTTGCGTTTTTCCTTCAAATACACCTGACAATATCTGAAATTCGTCTTTTTCGCGACGTTGTGTAGTAATACGACTCTGACCAGGTTTGCGTCGGTTTAGTTCTTGCTGAATGAAATCGGTATCAATGGTTAATCCAGCCGGGCAGCCATCAATAATCACTCCAATTCCTGCTCCATGTGATTCACCAAATGTCGTAATTCGGAAAGCTTTACCGTAAGAATTCATTTATCGTTAATTAGTCGTTAATCCAGAAGGGAAGAATCCAATTACAAAAATGGGCATTAAATCTGAGAATCGTATCCTTTTGTATCAAAAACCTGCTAAATCTATAGAAAAACCAATAAAAAAGCCTCCCATAAGGAAGGCTGTCATGCATTTTTCTACCTGATAAAGAAAATCTCTAGCGATCTCCTCCCAAATTAAAGCTTATACTGGCTCTAAGTACAATAGGTATACTGAATAGTTGGGCATAGGGAGTGGCTGTTTCAATATAGTTCAAGTTATAGAGAATGGTAAAACTTTGCGAACCGGAATCACCTTCAGTCACAAATGCAGCGCCAATTAGCGGATTACCAATTGTCTGGCGAGGGAAAGAGCCATCCGGATTGAGTTGGTAATATTTTATACCCTGAATAATAACCATTTTCACTGCATTCATCACCTCATATTCAGCATGAGCAAAAAAGGTGCGATAAATACGATGTTGTGCCCAAACACGTGCTCCCCAGACACTGGCTGTAGTTCGGCCACTACCTGTACCATTATTAAAAGAAGTAAACATATAAAGTGGCCCGGCTGCCACACTGCTATTTTCGCTTGGATGATAGCCAAAGGTAGGTGATATATAGGCACCAAATGAACCACTGCCCAGCGAAGGAGTTAAATTGACGGCGACAAAGGTTTTTTTCCAGAAATCTTCTGGTTTGGTGCGTTCTTTTAGAATAGGTCGGCCACTGGCACTATCCAGTACCTGTGCCTGTATACAAAACAACGTACTTAGAAATAAAACGCTGAGAATTAGTTTCTTCATGATTTTTTAGATGAAAAATAAAGTGGCTCTACAGTTTTAATTTGAGAGTAATGTTAATATCATAACAAAAATCAGAAGAGGGAGTTTGTATGTAGACAACGAAGGTCCGAATATTTACCATACAAAGGTCAGTAATTATTTTGAAAGGTTATATATCCTGTTGCTTATGTATTTTGAGATTGTTACCGAAGTCAAAGCCAATTTTGAGACTGTTGTCGCAAATTTTGATCAGCGCCTGTTGACCAAGGTTTCGCCCAGTTTCCCTCCTGCCCGATTGTTACGTTATGATGGCAACATGCCAGGTAATGAAGTACATGTGGAACTAAACTTTCTGCTCTTCAGGCAAGTCTGGAAAAGTAAAATTATTTCTTTCCAGAAAAATGAGGAGGACATGGTGTTTGTGGATGAAGGAACAGAATTGCCTTTCTTTCTCTCCTACTGGCATCATGAACACAGAGTGGAGCGGAAAGGTCAGTCAAGTCTTATTCGGGATAAAGTTACCTTTCGAACACCGCTAGTTATCACAGATTATCTTATGTTTCCAGCAATGTATCTGCAATTCTGGTCGCGTAAAGCCAAATATCGTCGTTACTTCCGTAATCTGGTATTTTCAGAAGGTGGGAAATAGCCAATGTGGCTATGCTATTTTTGGATAAGGGCAGGTTTTCCTATCTTGCAGGCTATATCCTTTACACTATGCATGCATTTTTGGCTCAGGTATCAACGTATAAAGAAAAATTAACTAACGATGGCTTTGTGGTGATAGAAGATATCTATCAGGCTCAGGAAGTTGAACAGTTAATCAACTATCTGGAAACGAGTACAGGTGAAGGGCCAAATTTTCGGAAAACGGATGATTTGTTTGCGATCCGTAACTTCCTGCATGAAGTGCCTCATGTTAATTCGCTACTGTGGACGGATACCCTGCGCCAGGTGATTGAGCAATTGTTTGGGTCAGATTATTTCTGTATCAAATCTATCTTCTTCGACAAGCCTCCTCTATCCAACTGGATGGTTGCCTGGCATCAGGACCTGATGATATCTGTAGATAAACGCAAAGAAATAGCTGGTTTCGGTCCCTGGATAAACAAACACGAAGCCTACAATGTACAGCCTCCTGTACAGATGCTGGAAAATATCTATACTATTCGACTGCATCTGGATGATTGTGATGAAACCAATGGAGCACTAAAGGTAATTGCAGGTTCACATACAACTGGTGTACTTTCTTCAGAACAGTTACTACATCAGACGAAGAAACAAAAAGAAGATGTCTGTTGTGTAAAGAAAGGTGGGATTATGATTATGAAACCACTTTTGTTACATTCATCCTCTAAAAGTACGGCATCCCGCAACCGACGGGTTATCCATCTGGAGTTTGCTAACCAGCAACTGCCTGGCGATCTGAACTGGAAAGAATATATTAATCAGCAAAACAACTACACTACTGTACTATAGGAATGGGCTACGTATGACCCTTTCATTGACACACTAAAACAACCTAACTAACTCATGAAACTAAATATTACGTGGCGGATCGTTATAGGTATGGTGCTGGGCATCATAACGGGTTACTTTATTCACGAAAGCTATATTTTCTCACCTGAAGCAGGCCCCAACTTTGCCTTATTAAGCAAAGTATTTCTCCGGCTGATCAAAATGATTATTGGACCACTGGTCTTCTCTATGCTTGTAGTAGGCATTGCCAAACTAGGTGATTTCAAGCAAGTGGGACGGATTGGTGCAAAGACATTAGGGTATTTTTATCTGGCAACAATCCTGTCATTGATTGTTGGGCTGTTGGTAGTAAACGTAATGAAGCCAGGCGAAGTGATGAATCTGAAATTGCCTGAACAGGGAACAGATACAGGTATTGAAGCCAAAAAGCTGACCTTACAGGGATTTCTGGAGCATGTATTCCCCCAAAGTTTTGCTGAAGCATTGGCTACCAATGAAATCCTTCAGATCGTTGTTTTCTCTATCTTTTTTGGAATTGCAGTAGGAGCTATCGGAGAGAAAGGCAAAATTCTGGTCAAGGCGCTGGATGCTGTGTCTCATGTGATGTTTAAGATTGTAGGGTATGTAATGCAGTTTGCTCCCTTTGGTGTGTTTGGAGCTATTACAGCTGTTGTAGCCCGTGAGGGATTAGGTATTTTTGTGGGATATGCGTATTTGATTTTCAGTTTTTTCCTTGGTTTGTTCTTTTTCATTTTTATAGTACTCTGGGTTATCTGTATCATTGCCAAAGTACCATTCCTCCCATTGATGAAAGTGATCCGGGAAGCACTACTACTCTCGTTTAGTACTGCCAGTTCAGAAGCTTCCATGCCTCAAACCATTGAAGCATTAGAGAAATTTGGCTGTCCTCCCCGTATCATCAGCTTTGTGTTGCCATTAGGTTATTCATTTAACCTGGACGGCTCTATGTTGTATATGACCTTCGCTACGGCATTTATTGCCCAGGCCTATCATATGCCATTAACGTTGACACAGCAGATTACCATGATGCTAACTCTGTTGGTTACTTCCAAAGGTATTGCTGGTGTACCCAGAGCATCGCTGGTAATTATAGCAGGAACTATGTCGTTATTCAATCTGCCTGGTGAAGGCTTAGCCTTATTATTAGGTATCGATCAGATACTGGATATGGGCCGTTCAGCTACTTCTGTAGCAGGTAATGCAGTGGCAACGTGTGTGGTAAGTCGCTGGGAAGGTGAAGCGGATTTCAGTACTCAGCATCACCTATCAGAAAAAGTATAATCAGCTACTATATTTTTATAAGACGTTGTGGATGAAATCCTTTTTTCATCCACAACGTCTTATTTTTTAATAGAGATATGTAAGCTGGAAACTCTTACCTACTTATAACACTCACATTTCCTTTTGTAAGAGCATCTATATCCTCTACTGCCACTACCCGAATCTTCTTATTCTGAAAACAATTGGCAGATAGATCATCTGCAATCTTTTGTAGAATGGATTGCTGCTTTTGAGAATTAATTGAGGGATTCAGTTCAATCAGGACTGAGTACTCAGATACTTCTTCTGAATGCTTGTTTATTTTGAAGTTTGTTTTTAATTCGGGATATGCTTTTGGAAGGTAGTCAAGCATTTGAGAGGCTATAGGTTGTGTTCCTTCTTCTTCGTAATAACATATAGTATATTGGTTGTGACTTATACATATATCAGACAAGTCGCCACAGCTTGCCAATAAGAGAATGCAGGATAGAAAATACCAAAGTAAAATGTTTCGCATATACACAAGTAACTAATTTTTCAGATCTATCCCAACCCATGAATATCCTGTTTCTTTGTACTGCCAATAAAAATCGTTCACGAACAGCTGAGGATTATTTTCGGGAGCATTATCCACAACATCAGTTTCGTTCTGCCGGACTCAGCCAGCGTTTGTGTGAAAAAGAAGGAACTACACTGGTAACAGACCAAATGCTGGAGTGGGCTGATAGGATATTTGTTATGGAAGCTCATCATCAGGAACGTATTCAACAATATACCGGAACACTGTACCTACATAAGATTAACGTGCTTGGGATAGAAGATATTTACACGTATAAGGTTGAGCTAGTCACTCTTTTAATACGCATGATGCAACAAGCAGAAAGAACATTATTTATATGAAATTCAACTATACATTATTTATTTATCGGATACTGCCTGTTATATGTATTGTACTAGCATTGTGGTTTATGGTTATCGAGATTTATGCATGGGCATACTTCTTTTTTATCATAGGTGTTCCTGTTCACGCTATCTTTCCAAAGATCCATCTAATTTATTGGTTATATGCAGAGTTTGCAATTGTAATTAGTATAGCGATTTTATACCGACATTCCTATGCTAAAATTTGGTTTGAGACAGTTCTTATAGGTCTTATACTTACACTAATTTTGGATTCTATATACTGGATTGTAGATTATTGGTTACCTGAATATGGTATGTACAACGAAATATATCGAACATTCCATGGCTTTCAGCGACATTATTTTTTTATCTTCCTTGTGTTCTTCGTTCAACCTAATCCTATCATTTGTAGTGTGATAGTATCTCTAATAGCAGGAGTTTATTATTTCTGGAAGGTACAACCTGTATCCAAGGATCGTTGGTATTGGACAAAGTTGGTTGTATTTAATATTGTTCTGATTTATGTGGCAAAGTATGGAATCTATTCCTGAACCTTGTTACTAACTATAATCATTAATCAAATCTTAATCACAAAATCCTTGTCTTTTTGCATTTATCTGTTTTCTTTGCTTACAGCGCTGTAGTATAAGCCTGTCAATGTATAATCATAACATATCCACACGTACCATTATGAAAATCGACGAAATTGTAAACGAAATAGCTTCTAAAGTTGGCATTTCTCATGCCCAGGCACAATCTGCCTTTTTAGCATCTGTAGAATATATCAAAGGAAAATTACCTGATTCTGTAGGTTCTCAGGTGACAGGCTTGCTCGAAGGCAAAGAATTTGATGCAAGTGCTATTATAAAAGAACAAGCTCAGGAGAAATTTGAAGAGCTGAAGCATGATGCTACAGAAGCTTTTGAAAACCTGAAAGAAAAAGGAAAAAACTTCTTTAGTTAATTGTGATATCAGAGACAGGAAATCTACTTTTCTGTCTCTGATACATATAAGATCAGTTTTTGATCTGAATACTATTTTCGATTGCCTCTTCCAGTAATTTTTGCTTGTCAACAGGCACTACTCCTGCATATTCACATACCAGTCCCCCTCCCAGGTTAGATAACTCGGCTATTACCAAAGGAGGTAATTTCAGTGCCAGACATAAAGCTGCAATACTCACTACAGTATCTCCTGCTCCTGACACATCCGAAATCTGACGTATATGGGCTGGTATATGATGTTTCTCTCCATCCAGATCAATAAATACCCCTCTCTCTGAAAGAGTAAGTAATACCCCTTCGAGTTGAAGATGTTGTTTTAATTGATCCAAAGCTCCTTCCAGTTCATTGCGATGAGCTACATTGAAATCTATCTTCAATCCTTCCCGTAATTCTTTCAGATTGGGTTTAAAGAGAGTTGCATGTTTATAGTGCAGGAAGTTACGTTTCTTGGGGTCTACAATAATAGGTATTTCTAGTTTACGAGCTGCTTCTGTAATTTCCTGAATCAAGACTTCATCCAGAACACCTTTATCATAGTCTTCAAAAATAACCACATCAGAATCAGGAAGAAGGCCGAGTATTTTTTTAGTCAGTTCTGCTTTTTCCTGGGCTAGAAGAAGATTCTCCATCTCAGAATCAATGCGCAGCATCTGTTGAGAACCAGAGATAATACGGTGTTTAATAGTCGTAATGCGGCTGGCACTAGCTACGATGCCCTCACGTGTCAAATTGCTTTCGTCAAGCAGTTGTAAGAAGTCCTGCCCATCCGTATCAGCTCCAATTACTGCACAAAGGATGGGTTCTGCTCCCAGTGACTTTACGTTTAAGGCTACATTGGCAGCGCCTCCCAGACGTTTTTCACGTTTCTTGACACTTACAATAGGTACAGGTGCTTCTGGCGAAATGCGGTCTACCTTACCCCACAGATACGAATCAACCATTACATCACCAATAATCAATACACGTAAATTATTAAACGCCTCAAATATCTCAGAAAGATTCATGTTTCAATCAGCAATAAAAAAGATCAGGTAAAAGAATTGGCAAAAAAACAAAAACCCTAACAGACTTCCGAATGCTTTTATGTATTTGCTTTGAATGCAGAGGTAGTAATGGAAGCTTGTTAAAGGGAATATTGTGTAAAACGTTTGATCCTGAAAAATATGTTTGTGACAGGAATCTTTATTTATTGAGAAGGGTAGCAATATACAAATCTTCCACCTTTTTGCGTGCCCAGGGCGTTTTGCGCAAAAAAGTGAGGCTAGACTTAATACTTGGGTCATACATGAAACACCGGATCTCAATGCGGTCACCAAGTCCATCCCATCCATAGTAGTCAACCAGATAGTTAAGAATCATTTCAAGGGTTTTACCATGTAGAGGGTTATTAGGTTGTTCCTGACTCATAAGGAAAGAAAGTAAAAAACCCTTGTATGAAACAAGGGTTTGTATTTATAAAGTGTGAATATACTTAGAATATTATTTCAGATTGCCAAGTGCTGTCTTGATACGGTTAATCGCTTCAGTCAGATTTTCATCTGAAGCTGCTGTTGACAGTCGAATACAGTTAGGTGCACCAAATGCTGCACCAGATACAGTAGCTACATGGCCTACATTCAGTAGATACATTGCCAGATCATCTGCATTATTGATTTTATTAGTGCCATCTGACTTACCAAAATAATAACTCATATCAGGGAATGCATAGAAAGCACCCTGAGGAACAGAGATCTTCAAACCTGGAATTTCGCGTAGTCCGGCAATGACCAGATCCCGGCGACGGCGATACGCCTCTGCCATTTTACGAGTATCATCCAGAGGTCCTGTCAGTGCAGCAACAGCTGCTTTCTGAGTAATAGAGCAAGTACCAGAAGTGACTTGGCCCTGAATTTTGTCACAGGCATCTGCAATCCACTTGGCTGCAGCAATATAACCCAGACGCCATCCTGTCATAGCATATCCTTTCGAACAACCGTTTACAGTAATAACACGGTCTTTGATAGATGGGATAGAACCAATGCTGAAGTTTTTGCCTTCAAATACAATATATTCATAAATCTCGTCAGCCATGACAAAGATATTTTCATGACGTTCTACTACCTGTCCGATCTTGCGAAGTTCTTCTTCTGTAAATACAGATCCTGTTGGATTACAAGGAGAAGAGAACATTACAAGTTTGGTACGAGGAGTGATAGCTGCTTCAAATTCTTCAGCAGTAACTTTAAAATCGTTTTCCAGAGAACCGGTTACCAATACCGGTTTACCTTCTGCCAACACCACCATCTCACTATAACTTACCCAGTAAGGAGAGAAAATAATTACTTCATCACCAGGGTTGAGCAACGCCAGCAATACATTGGTTAATGACTGTTTTGCTCCAGTAGATACTACAATGTTTTCAGGTTTCCAATCCAGGTTGTTGTCTCTACGTAGTTTTTCTGCAATAGCAGAACGCAGATCAGCAATACCAGATACAGGAGTATATTGTGTGAAATTATCATCAATAGCTTTCTTGGCAGCGTCCTTTATATGTTGAGGGGTAGGAAAGTCGGGCTCGCCAATGCTTAGGCTAATTACCTTAACACCTTGAGCAGCTAATTCACGGGCTTTTTTCGTCATCGCCAGTGTGGCAGATTCTGCCATGGCATTTACGCGGTCTGAAAGAACGGATACTGGGTCCAGTACTGCTGACATGATTTGGTTTGAGGTTAAATTACTAAAATATAATTTGGAGGATTAATGGCTAAATAAGATATTATTTTAACCGGGTAAAAATACGCATTTTTGGTCTTAGTTACTAATTATTTTGTTCCTTTCGCATATAGGACACTTATACGACAATTACTTATTTTCCTGAGAGAGTTTAGAAAAGAATATATACTTTTACCCCGTTGTTTATTTTAACGCAAAACAAATCCCTAAAAATCGTATGAGAAAATTAGTATTCAGCACACTTGTTTGCTGTTGGATCGCTTTTACTTCTATCCAGGCTCAGATTGCTACGCCTCAACCAAGTCCAGGTGCTTCTATTTCACAGAGAGTAGGCCTTGTAGATGTGAAAGTAGATTATTCCCGTCCTAGTCTGAGAGGTCGTAAACTATTTGGTGAAGTCCGTGAGTATGGAAAAGTATGGCGTACAGGTGCTAACCAGGCAACCAAGATTACCTTCAGTGATGATGTAACACTGAATGGTAGTAAAGTACCTGCAGGTGAATACGCCCTGTTGTCTATCCCAACAGCCCAAGAATGGACTATCATTCTGAGTAAAGATTTGAAAACAACAGAGCAAAGCTACAAACAGGAAAATGATGTAGTACGTTTTGTGGCAAAACCCACAGCACTTCCTGCCAAAGTTGAAACATTTACTATTGATTTTTCGGATCTGACTACTAATGGTGGTAATCTGAATATCTGTTGGGAGAATGTTAAAACCTCAATAAAGATTGAGACAGACGTAGACAAAAAAGTTATGGCTCAGATCAAAGAGAAGGTAATTGATAATCCTACTCCTGCTGCTGGTGATCTATTTGCTGCCGCTGTATACTATCTGGATAATAATCGTGATTTGCCACAGGCTCTTACCTGGATGAACAAAGCCACTGAGACTAACCCTCAATTCTGGCAATTACACCAGAAAGCGAAATTGCAGGCGAAGTTGAAAGATTACAAAGGTGCAACTGAGAGTGCTAAGAAATCCATAGAGTTAGCTAAAGCTGCCAGCAATAACGATTATGTGAAAATGAATGAGAAGTTATTAGCTGAAATGCCTAAAAAATAAATTCATTGAATGTAGGAATCATAAACGCCTGTAGAAATATCCTCTACAGGCGTTTGTTTTTATATAAGTTAAAATCGTTGTTTTGAAACGTTTTGCAAATGTTCAATCCTCTGTACATCATCTTATTGTAGTTAGAGGTTACTAAAGAAAGGCAGGATTTATTAAATGAGATCACAATTTGGATTAATTTTTGTAACAAGAAGTAAAAGTTTTCCTTAAAATGTTCTAATTTTCGCAACAATCTGTCAATTTACATTTTGTTTAAACCCTCTTTTTTATAGTAATTGTTATGCAAAAAAACACACTTACGTTCATTGCCATAAGTTTGCTTTTGGGGTCAGCAGCTATTGCACAAGCTCCTTCTCAGGAAAAGGCGCAAATGAAGCCGGAAATGACCGAATCCTGGGAACCCGAAGTGAAAGTAACAACCCCCGGTGCCAACAGCAGCGCTCCTTCTGATGCTATTGTTTTGTTTGATGGAAAAAATCTGGATCAGTGGGTTTCTACCAATGATCCGCAAACTGCTGCTCAGTGGACCGTTGCCAATGGAGTATTCACGGTTAAGAAAGGAACTGGTAATATACAGACTAAAGAATCGTTTTTAGATTATCAACTGCATATCGAATGGCGTATTCCTGAGAAAATTACTGGTACAGGACAAGGAAGAGGAAACAGTGGATTGTTTCTGGCATCTATTGGAAAAGGAGATGCTGGGTATGAGTTACAGATTGTGGATTCTTATAACAACCGTACTTATGCTAACGGACAAGCCGGAAGTATTTACAAGCAGACTCGTCCTTTAATAAATGCTATGCGCAAACCAGGTGAGTGGAATGTGTACGATATTGTATTTACAGCTCCACGCTTTAAAGAAGATGGTTCCTTGTTTTCACCAGCTCGGGTAACTGTATTGCACAATGGGGTTTTAATCCAAAACAATACTGAGTTGAGAGGTCCTACCCAATACATTGGCCTGGCAGAATATAAAACAGCACATGGCAAATCTCCAATTAAATTACAAGACCATGGAGATCCTAGTGAGCCAATCAGCTTCAGAAACATCTGGATTCGTCCTTTGTAAGACATAGAAGGAAATTCGAGGAAATTGTTATAGCCAGAGCCAAAACTCTGGCTATTTTCTTTTATTTATTACATTTGGCAGTAATTTTTTCTTTATAAACTATAACTTTTCATCTTTGTTCTTTCGTATAAGTAGTAATAAACTAAGCATGGCCAAATCTGAAAAGTACGCATCATGAAAAATCTGAAAAAATCAATCATTCTATCTTTGTGCATTCTTCAAGGTATTCTATTCTCAGCACAAGCTCAGAATAGTCTTAATAGTCAGTATCAGCAACTTAAAGAAGGGTCTAATAATTATCAGGATTTCAAGGTTATTAAACAAACATCGTTGGATGCATTCTGGAGCAAGGTGCAGGATTCTGTAAATGTAACCAAGAAAAAGTTGAAGGCTTCAACAGACGAAATCCAGGCACTGAAGACGCAGGTAGCGAAACTGGAACAACAGGTAAAGGCTAAAGAAGATCAGATGCAAAAAAATGATGAGGCTAGTCAACAAGTACCAGTCCTGGGAATAAATGTAGATAAGAACGGCTATGTAATGTTTAGCTATATAGTATATGTTGCTCTTCTGGCTGTATTAGCATTCTTTTTCTTCCAGTATAAAAATAGCAACCAAGTAACTGTAAGCACACGAAAAGACTTTGAAGAGGCTCGTGACCAGGTAGATGATTATAAGAAAAAGTTGTTGGAAATACAAACGGCTTTGGGACGGGAACTTCAGACAGAACGAAACCGGGTAGATGAAATGAAACAGGAAATTTCTAAATTACGTAACCAGACGGCTGCAAAGTAAAAGCTTTTCTTACATCTCTAGTAAACCTCAAGATCACATAAAAAGAAAGCCCTCAATATCGTATTGAGGGCTTTCTTTTTATGTGATCTTGATACATTAATAAGCTCTGACAGAAACGCCAGACATATAATTCATAAAAGATTTATTTACAACTTTGTTACCTCCCAGAGTTGGGTAATTACCTGTAAAGTACCAATCACCTGTATGATTAGGACAAGCCTTGTGAAGGTTTTCAACAGTTTGGAAAACAACTTCTACTTTGGCATACAGATTATGTGGACGAATAATCTCTGCAATTTTGTTTGAGACTTCTTCATCAGTAAAGTTATCATATACTGATTTTACAAAGTTCTCTTCATGAGCTCTGTCGTTCCAGAATGCACTCTTACATTCTTCTAATATATTGTACAATTTTTCTGACTGACCTCTTTCTTCCAGTAATGCTAGTGCTGCCCGGAAAGCTACAAATTCTTTCATACGTGACATATCAATACCATAGCAGTCAGGATATCGTATCTGAGGAGCAGAAGAAACTACAACAATCTTCTTAGGTCCTAAACGATCCAAAATGCGTAAGATACTCTTCTCAAGAGTAGTTCCACGTACAATAGAATCATCTACCAGTACCAATGTATCATATCCACGGCGGATAACGTCATAGGTTGTATCGTATCCAGCCGACACCATATCATCCCGATGATCATCGTCAGTGATGAATGTACGGAGCTTAGCATCCTTAATAACCATCTTCTCTACCCGAGGACGTATAGAAAGTAGTTTGTCCAGTTCTTCAGGAGATGCTTTTTCTGCTACAGCTTTTTTGCGTTGTTCACTTAACCAGGTTTCCATTCCCTCCATCATACCTAAAAATGCTGTCTCTGCTGTGTTAGGTACGTAAGAGAAGACTGTATTTTCCAGATCGTAGTCAATTGCCTTCAGTACCTGAGGAATCAATAAACGACCTAGTTCTTTACGTTCATTATAAATAGCAGGATCTGAGCCACGGGAGAAATAAATACGTTCGAAACTGCAGGAACGTTTTTCGAGTGTATTAATAAACGGATGTTCAGCAAAATCTCCGTTTTTCTGTATAACTAAGGCATGACCAGGCTGAATCTCCCGAATAGAGTCATAGGAAATGTTAAAGGCAGATTTGATCGCAACCCGTTCAGATGCTACTACTACTACTTCATCATCTGCATAATAGTAGGCAGGGCGAATGCCAGCAGGATCACGGGCTACAAATGCCGCTCCATGTCCAATCATTCCGGCCATTGCGTAACCTCCATCAAAGTCACGACAGGAACGACGTATTACCCGTGGGATATCCATCTTCTCCTCAATCACATGACTCATCTCCACATTTGTATATTGATCCTTATACAGATCAAAAATACGTTGGTTTTCTTCGTCCAGGAAGTGACCAATCTTCTCCATTACTGTGATAGTATCTACTTTTTCTTTTGGATGTTGTCCCAAGGAAAGCAGCTTATCAAACAGATCGTCTACATTGGTCATATTGAAATTTCCAGCTACTACCAGATTTCGACTTCGCCAGTTGTTTTGTCGAAGAAACGGATGGCAGCTTTCTATGCTATTCACTCCATGAGTTCCATAACGCACATGTCCCAGTAGGACCTCTCCTGTAAATGCGACATTTTCTTTCAACCATTGAGCATCATAGATCCGGTCTTTGTGGCCTTTGGTAGATTTCTGGAATTTCTTGTTGATCTTCTTGAAAATCTTGGCAATAGGTTGGTTGTCGATAGATCGGTAGCGGCTGATATAGCGAATTCCGGGAGGAACACCTATTTTAATAACCGATACACCTGCTCCATCCTGACCCCGATTACTTTGTTTCTCAAGCATCTGGTATAGTTTGTTGACTCCATATAGGGAGGTGCCATATTTGTCAATATAATATTGATATGGCTTGCGGAGGCGGATCATCGCGATACCGCATTCGTGTTTTATAGGATCACTCATATTGAGAAGAAAGGATGCTCAAAAATAATAGTTTTGTGATGGAACAAAAAATTAATATTTTCTAAAAACATGTACGTATATAGAATCCTTTTGTTTCTTAACGCAGGAATAATCCTAAAGATTCAGTAAGCCATGAGGATTTAAAAAATAATACCAGTACAGGAGCCATTACAGCAATTAAAAGGATAATTTCTGTCCAGTGAAAAGACTTAATTGATGGAGAATAAGAGGTTGTTCCGGATTTAAAAAAGAGGTAGTATGGAATACGTAAATAATAGAATATAGAAACCGCAATATTAAGTAATCCCCAGCCAAAAAGAATCAATAATAATACATTCCCTGACTGAGTATAAATAGTCCATAAGGAAGAAAAGATCAGGAGTTTGGCTGTAAAACCAACTGTAGGAGGCAAGCCTGCCAGAGCAATCATAATAATAACTATTGCAATACCTAAACCTGGGAAGTTCATACCGAGTCCTTTGTAATCATGTATGGTATGAGAATCAGTGATGCGTTCCAGCCAGAGCAATAACAGAAAGGCACTCACATTGATAAATAAATAAGTTATTGAATAAAATAAGAAAGTCTCAACAGAAAATGTATTTCTCCCTAAAAGTCCTATCAATAAGAAACCTGAATGTGCAATAGATGAGTAAGCCATCATTTTGCGTGAATTGGATTGTGCCAGAGCTGAGAAATTACCGATAGTAATGCTGGCAATAGACAAAATAGCGATAAAAGATTGAAACCCAAATTTATCAATTGTATCTAGTTGACTAATTATCAATAATATGAATAGAGCAGCAAGTTTTGGTGCAATAGAGAAGAATGTAACAACCGATAAAGGAGCTGCATCATATATATCAGGCGCCCATACATGAAAAGGTACTACCGCAATTTTGAACAATATACCTGATAGTGTTAAGATCAAGGCTATAGTGACAAGTAATGGAGGTTGTATGGCTAGTGTTTCCCAGAAT
The DNA here is from genome assembly GCF_030068545.1 of Xanthocytophaga flava. Classification (NCBI taxonomy): domain Bacteria; kingdom Pseudomonadati; phylum Bacteroidota; class Cytophagia; order Cytophagales; family Rhodocytophagaceae; genus Xanthocytophaga; species Xanthocytophaga flava. Next base: position 38,673 of record NZ_JASJOR010000023.1, read on the forward strand.
ACAGTATCCAGAAATACCAGTGATCCGGTCAGTCCATATAACCAGGATATGCCATAAAGCATAACTCCTGAACTCATGGCCCCAAATAGAATATAACGTAGACTTCCCTGTGTACTGCGTTTATTGTCCGCAAAGTAGGTTAGTGCATAAGAACTTATAGAAACTAACTCAATTCCCAGATATACTATCATCAGATGAGAACCCATAATCATCAAATGTAAACCCAACAATAAAGCTGTCAGGATTGCAAAGAATTCCCCACTTTTGGTATATGTTTTTTTCTCAATCCATGCTAACAGGATGGTGAAAATACCCATAAGCTGGAATATACATTTGAAGAGAATTGTATATTGGGTGCTATGAACCATCCCCAAAAAAGATCCGGAAGATTTTTGGAAAGAGAGAGGATATTGAGTAACAGACAGAAAGAATATGCAACAAAAACCTGCTATAGCAAGCCAACCTGTAGGTTTGTAGGATTGCTTATGAAAGATCAGATCCGTTGTAATTAGAAGTATAAAAAGCAAAACCAGTCCAGTTTCTGGATAAAATCCTGATAAACTTATGAGTAACTGATTTAGTTTTTCAGAAAGCGAAAGTGCCAAGGCGAGTGAAAGGTTGCAATGATAAACAGAAAATGAGGTATTTGTTCGCCAAAAATAATCCACATTTTCGAATTATAACTCAGATTAGCAAACACTCTTTTTTATTTGGAAAAATTTATACTAATCTACAGACGTATATAGTGCCTGATTTTGAAGTTGTGAACGAATTTTTGTGGATTTGGTATAAAATTTTATAAAAATAATCTAATTTAAAGATGTTGTAAAAACAAAGCCTTTATCTTTGCAATACAAAATTAAAGTAGGATATATAAAATTTTGCATGGAAAATCCATACTATAGCTTAGTAGACTCTCTTAAAAGCTTGGAATAGTTGGATGTTAAATAGAGATGTTGGGCGAAAGAGCAGAAAGAATTATGAAAAATTAATCATTTCTTTACTTATTTTCTTATATAAACTTGTAACTTCGGAAGGAAAGAGGAAAGAATTGTTTCCAATTTATTTTTTTCTGAAATAAATCAGTACATTTTCAGCGATTAAAATACCCATTTACCCCACTCATCAGACATGCCAAGACTTATTACCATATCGAACCGGCTTCCAATCTCTGTTAAAGTTAAAGAAGGAGAATTTGTTTACGAACAGAGTGTAGGTGGATTAGCTACCGGTTTGAGTTCAACCGATGCCAAAGAAAATTATTGGGTAGGTTGGCCAGGAATGACCATCAAAGCGGATGATCAGGCTGCATTGGCTGCACGTATGAACAAAGATAACCTGCAACCAGTGTTCTTAACGGATCGGGAATATGAAAATTTCTATGAAGGATTCAGTAATAAGATAATCTGGCCGTTGTACCACTATTTCAAGCAATATGCGAGCTATAAGAAAACATACTGGGAAGCATATCGTCAGGTGAATGAACGATTTTGTGAGGAAGTACAGAAAATAGCCCGTCCGGATGATGTTTTCTGGGTACATGACTATCAGTTGATGTTGTTACCCAAAATGTTACGTGAAAAATTTCCGGATGCTACAATTGGTTATTTCTTACATATACCTTTTCCTTCTTATGAGTTATTCCGTTCACTGCCATGGCGTAAAGAAGTATTGGAAGGAATATTAGGTGCGGATCTGGTTGGTTTCCATACCTATGATTATGTAAGACATTTTCTAAGTGCCACGACCCGGATTCTGGGCTTAAATCATTCGTTGGGTAAAGTAAATATGGCAGGCCGTATAGCTGAGGTAGATTCTTTCCCTATGGGTATTGACTATGATAAATTTGCCAAGGCTGTATTTGAGAAAGAGACGATTCGTGAAATTATAGAACTGAGGCAACAGTTAGGAAAAGATAAAATTATCCTTTCTGTTGACAGGTTAGATTATTCCAAAGGCATTTTACAGCGTATTCAGGCATTTGAACGTTTCCTGGAACGGTATCCGGAATGGCAGGGGCAGGTAACACTATTACTAATATTAGTTCCTTCCCGTGCTACTGTAGATCAGTACCAGCAACTAAAAGAGGATATTGACCAGGCTGTAGGGCGTATTAACGGTAAGTTTAATACATTACGCTGGACACCTATTCATTATTTCTACAGAGCGTTACCTTTCAATACATTGGCGGCTGTGTATTATATGGCAGACATTGCCCTCATTACTCCTTTCCGGGATGGAATGAACCTGATCGCGAAAGAATATATTGCAACCAAAACAGATCAGACCGGTGTGTTGATTTTAAGTGAGATGGCAGGGGCTGCAAAAGAACTTACTGAGGCAATTCTTGTAAATCCGGATGATCCACATGATATTGTGCGTGCTATTCATAAGGCACTAACTATGCCTGCAGAGGAGCAAATGGCCCGAAATACAGCTATGCAACAGACGTTGCGCCGTTACAATGTAAAGCGCTGGTCAGAAGTTTTCCTGGATCGATTGAAAGAGGCAAGACTATCTACCGAAAAAATCAAGCGGAAACAATTTAACGAACGTGTATTGACCGAAATAACTGAAGCCTATACTACAACAGAAAAGAGACTCTTCCTGTTGGATTATGACGGTACACTAGTAGATTTCCATGATGATCCTCAAAAAGCTTCTCCGGATGAGTACTTGTATAGCCTGCTGAAAAAGCTTAGCAAAAATCCGGATAATTGTGTGGTTGTTATAAGTGGTCGTGACAAAGAAACACTGGAAAGATGGCTGGGGCACCTGCCGTTAGGAATTGTAGCAGAGCATGGTGTATGGAACAAAGATATGGATGGCGAATGGACACATGCCGATTTCCTGGAAACAGATTGGAAAGAAGAAATTCGTCCGATTATTGAATACTTTGTAGATCGAACACCCGGATCTTTCATTGAAGAAAAACATTTCTCTCTGGTATGGCATTACAGAAAATCAGATCAGGGATTGGCAGAGATGCGTGTGCATGAATTGATTGAGCAGCTGGCACAATACATCACTCCTCGTCGCTTACAGATACTGGAAGGAAATAAGGTAATAGAGATTAAAAATGCCAGCATAAACAAAGGACATGCTGTACATCGTTGGATGGAGAAATATCCCGGCTGTTTTGCTTTAGCAGCAGGAGATGATCATACGGATGAGGATACCTTTAAAGCCTTGACAAACTATCCTAATGCCTATACATTGAAGGTTGGACACAACCAGACGGCTGCTATGTATAATCTGCCTTCGAATCGGGATGTATTACGTACACTCCATACATTATCAGAGCAGCCTGTAACAGAAGCAAAATATGCTAATAAAACAGCCTGAGTGATAAACTCAAAAAATGGAAATAACAAAAAAAGCCTTCTCAAAAAGAAGGCTTTTTTAACATTAGGTTTAATTGAAATCCAGCTATAGGTATTGTTTTTATTTTTTTCAATAGTTTATTTCTGGCTTACCAAAATATCTTCTACTCCATCACACTTGCAATCTTTGAATACCAGACATTTTCCTGATTTATTTATATAGAAAGTTTTTCCATTGCGTTCTACTTTTGATAGTCCATCCTGGTAAGGTTGTACAGAATCAAACTCTACAGGTACTACCAGTTTGCCTTTGATATCTACGAAGCCATATTTACTGCCAATTTTGATTGTTGCTACATCTTCTGCAAAATCGTAAGCATCGTCATATTTGATAGGGATGATTTCATGGTTCTGAATATCTATAAAGCCTGCTTTATTATTCTTTCTTACAATAGCTAAGCCATTGTTGAATGGATAGATATGATCATAAACCATTGAGATAACCATCTGGCCTTGTTTGTTAATACATCCTTTTTTGCCATTTTGTGTTACAATAGCAATTCCATCTGAGAAGTGAGATACTTCATCATAAACTAACGGAATGATAGTTTTGCCACTTTTATTGATAAAGCCCCACTTGGTACCACGACGAGCCTTGGCTAAGTTCTCACTAAATGCGGAAACCTCTTCATATGGTAGCTCAGTAACCACTTTGCCGAGTGTATCAATCATCAGGTATTTTCCATCCTTTTTTACTTGAGCAATTCCTTCTGCAAAAGGGCTAGCTGATTCATATTGAAAAGGAATAACCTGTTCACCTTCTTTGTTAATATATCCAAACATGCCATCCTGTAAGGCTAGTGCAAATCCTTCTGAGAACGAAAGTACTTCATCATAATACAATCCATACATTTTCATTCCTTTCTTATCAATTCGTTCCCAGTGTGCACTCTTCTTTACTAGAGCAGATCCTTCTGTAAAAGGTGTTGCTTCTTCATAGTTAAACTGAATAGCCACAGTTCCGTTTTTATTCAGATAACCCCATTTGTTACCTCTGCGTACAGCTGCCATACCTTCTGAGAAGAAAGTTATTTCATCATTAATCAGAGGAATTACATTAATACCTTTTTTGTCGATAAATCCTTTACGTCCTGCTTTTTCAACCAATGCCATACCTTCTGAAAATGGAGTTGCCATATCATAGGATGCGGCGATAACTACCTTTCCCTTTTTGTCAATAAACCCCCATTTGCCATTCTCATTTTCAAAACGTGCTAAGCCATCAGAGAAAGAGGAAACATAGTGAAATGTTAGTGGGATGATTTCTGTGCCGGTGCTATCAATAAAGCCTGCTTTCCCGTCTTTTGTGACTTTGGCAAATCCTTCCCGAAAATCGTAGGCCATATCATATTTAGGGGCAACTTTGACTGCATTTGCTTTGCTGTCTTTGTACCCAAAAATACCACCTTCTGAAAACGGAGTAATTTCCTGAGCATTTGTTGCTATAGTAGCAGCAAGAAGTGATAAAGATAGAATACCGTATTTTTTTAGCTGGTTCATAAATTATTCGGATGAAAGCGTATTAGAAGAAATAGTCATGATTGACTGAAATTCATGGATGGATACGTTTTCCCCTAAATTGGTATTCAAGGAGGCTTTTTTTACATGTAAGACTTATGTAAGGAAAATGTCGGGGATGTAAAAAAAAGTCGGTTTTTTTATCGGGAAATAATCTTGGCCAAGATCAACTTACATTCTTTTGCCAAGGTTAATAAATTTTTTTAGTAAGGTAATTGGTTGATAGCTAGCTCCATACCTGGGTTCCTTCTGTGCAGTTTTTGCACATTTCTATCTTGCTGCGCGATTGAAGTAATAATTGGCGGAATTGAGAATATGATTTTCCAGCCCATAGGTTGCTGAAAGACTGCTTACTAACATCTCCCATTCGGTGGTGTGCATCCTTGTCAAAACAACAAGGAACTACCAAGCCATCCCAGGTAATGACACACGAGTGCCACATTTTCCAGCAATGATTTCCAAGACCATTTTTTACCTGATAGGTACCTGAAGTAGTTTGACGATAGCGACTATACTTGTCAATAGACGGGATCAGCGGAGAGCCTTGCTCATGATCATAAATCTGAGCCGTTTTTAAGCCAACTGCATCTACTCCCAGTTCACTGGCAAGTTTTTGTACATCTGCAATCTGGTGTTCATTAGGCTTTACAACCAAAAACTGAAAGACAATAAAGGGGGTTTTAGAACCTAGCTGTTGCTTCCAGCGAATAACGTTTTTTGCACCCTCAATCACTTTATCCAGCTTCCCTCCTACTCTGTATTGCTGATAGGTTTCCTGTGTTGTGCCATCTATGGAGATAATCAGTCTATCAAGACCTGACTCAACTGTCTTGCGGGCATTGGCATCTGTCAGATAATGAGCGTTGGTAGAGGTTGACGTATAAATCTTTTTGCTTGCTGCATATTGCACCAGTTCCAGAAACTGAGGGTGTAGATAGGGCTCGCCCTGAAAATAAAAGGTGAGATACAGCAACTTTTTATGAAGCTCATCTATAGTTTTCTTGAACAAATCTCCACTCAGCATACCTGTAGGACGGGTAAAAGATCGTAAACCACTGGGGCATTCTGGGCAACGAAGATTGCAAGAAGTAGTAGGTTCAAAAGCAATGCTTACAGGTAGGCCTTTATGTATAGCTTTTCGTGTAATTCTGGAAAGATAATAACTGCCCAATACCTGTAGTCCATTCCATGTGCGAGATAAGGTAAGCTTTGATAACAGGTTAAGAGTATCTGAAATGGTTGCTGGTGTTTTCACGGGATTATTAGAAAGTAGTACACAAAAATAGATTTCTTCCATCATATTTCTGCATCAATCCTTCTCCTTTTATATATGTGAGAAATTTGCCATCTTTTATTTGACTGAAATAGTTTCTGTTATCTCATAAAGATAGAGCAATTGTATTTTCTGAGTTTGGAATTATATTATTTTTATTTGTTTTCAGTATTAGATTTTGATAATGTGGTAAAGTGTGGAATTTTTTACCTGTATGATTGTATTTTTTGGAATAAAATTTTGTATTTTAGTTTTGCATTAATATATTGCTCTTACTAAAAGCAAAATTTCTTTATGTAAGTTCCCTGTCTGTTTCGAAAGCCGCAATAAGAAACAGAAGGAATAGTAACTCAATACAAAGCTTCTGATTAGAAGTTATTTTATTGTATATGCCCAATACTATTCCGAGAAAGTAAAAGTCAGCATTGTTATAACTACTGAATAGCAGGAGTATTTGGCGTTTGTGAGGCAAATGTCTGTGAGGTACTTTGTCTTCATTAATGGCTGTCCGCTGTGTATCAGGTCTGGAAAATGGTTTTAGAGTTTCTCTACTACTATTTACTCTGATTGATCAGTAAGCGATTTCTTTTATTGACCTGTTCCAGGTGTAGTTAGTACCTGAATAGTGTTTATTCAACCCCCAACTTATTAGCCAAAATTATGAAAAGAAAACTACTCGTTTTTTTAATGGGATTACTATGGGCGTATACATATGCCACTGCTCAGGATCGAACCATTTCAGGATCAATCTCTGATCAGGAAAGTAAATCTGCTTTGCCTGGTGTAAATGTGATAGTAAAAGGTACTACTATAGGAACGACAACTAACTCGGAAGGAAAATTTCAGCTTAAAGTACCTCAAGAGAATGCAACATTGATTATCTCTTTTATTGGATATGTAGTACAGGAAATACCCATTGGAAATCGGACTACAATAGATATAGTATTAGTACCAGATGTTGCTGCTCTTGGAGAAGTAGTGGTAACAGCTCTCGGGATAGAACGGGAGAAGAAGGCATTGGGCTACTCTGTGCAGGAAATCAAAGGTGACCAGTTGAATCAGGCGCGGGAAACAAACCTGGTAAATGCACTGAGTGGTAAGATTGCAGGTATTCAGGTAACAGGTACCAATGGAACACCTGGTGGTTCATCTCGGATTGTGATCAGAGGATCTTCGTCTATCGGAGGTAATAATCAGCCTTTGTTTGTGGTAGATGGTGTACCTATTGACAATGGGAACTATAGTTATGGAAGTAAAAGCTCCGACAGCCAGTTTGGCACATCATCTACAAGTGTCGATTATGGCAATGGGGCAGGGGCCATTAACCCAGATGATATTGCTTCTGTGAGTGTCTTAAAAGGTCCTAATGCAGCTGCCTTGTATGGCTCACGTGGTACTAATGGCGTTATTCTGATTACTACCAAATCAGGTAAAGGTGTCAAAGGCATAGGTGTCACAGTAAATACCAATACTACGTTCGAGAAACCCTTCAGACTTCCTTCATTTCAGAATGCATACGGACAAGGTGCGAAAGGATTGTTTGAATATAAAGATGGCAAAGGTGGAGGTGTGAATGATGGTGTGGACGAAAGCTGGGGGCCACAAATGGATGGAAGGTTGTTACCTCAATATAATTCGTCTGTAGATGCAAATGGGGTGCGCACTCCTACTCCTTTTCTGCCTCAACCAGATAATGTCAAAAATTTCTTTGAAACAGGAGCAACCTATACCAATAGTGTAGCTGTGGCAGGTTCCAATGACAAAGGTGACTTTCGCTTATCTTATACCAATCTTTCACAGAAGGGTATTTTACCTAATACGGATTACAAACGAAATACGGTCTCTCTTAATGCTGGTCTGAACATCACTTCGCGACTGTCTGCAAAGGTATCGGCCAACTTTATAAAGGATGGAAGTAAGAATCGTAATAGTTGGGGCTTATACTTTATCTGGTTTGGCCGTCAGGTTGACACAGATGATCTGAAAGATTATGTCGTAGATGGAACAGACCCCAGTGACTGGCCAGTGCAGCGTAACTGGAATACCAACTATTGGAACAATCCTTATTTTGTATTGAATCGGGTATTGCGTCCTAACAATAAAGATCGCTTGTTCGGAAATGTAAGTCTTAATTACAAATTCACGGACTGGCTTAATCTGACAGCACGTTCCGGAACAGACTTTTTTACAGATCGCAGATATGTACAAACCCCTAAATCAGTAGGTAACACCTATGGCAGTTATACAGAAGACGTATTCTTTGTAAAGGAAAGCAATTCTGACTTCCTGTTGAGTATGAATAGAAATGTATCCTCTGCCCTACATCTAACTGCCAGTGTAGGAGGTAATCATCGTCGTCGGGATTACCAGCGAAATTACATTAACATTGCTGAGTTGTCGTTACCTAATATCTTTAATGTAGGCAATGCCCGTTCCCGGCCAGATGTAGCCAATAATCATCAGACTAAGGTGGTGAATAGTTTGTATGCTTCCGCTCAACTTTCATTCAAGGATTACCTGTTTATAGATGCATCCGCCCGTAATGACTGGTCTAGTGCGCTGCCAAAAGGGAACCGGTCTTACTTCTATCCTTCTGTTTCTGTGAGTGGAGTACTTACAGATATGTTGAACATACAGTCTTCTGTATTGTCTTTTGCGAAAGTGAGAGCTAGTGTGGCACGTACAGGTAATGATACAGAAATCCTGTATCAGGATCAGCAGACATTCAAATATGAAAGTGCCTGGGGATCTACACCTACAGTATCCGAAAACAATGTAATTGCCAATGCTCGGCTAAAGCCTGAACTTACCACTGCCTACGAAGTTGGTGCAGAAGTAAATCTGTTTCACCGCATTTCACTGGAGTTTGCTTACTATGAAAAACAAACCAAAAACCAGATTCTGAATGTTAATATTTCTCAGGCTAGCGGCTATCAGTCGCGGGTGACAAATGCAGGTCTGGTAACCAACAAAGGAATCGAGATTGAAGCCAGTGGTGCTATCATCAAAACAGAAGCTGGATTCACCTGGGATCTGGGTCTGAACTTTTCCAGAAACCGGAACAAGGTAGTAGAACTAGGTGAGGGATTACAAAACTACCAGTTGGGTACGGTTCGGGGTATGAGCGTAGAGGCACGGGTAGGACAATCTTATGGTACATTCTTCGGAACAGCCTATGCCCGTGATCCACAAGGGCGTATTATCTATGGGACAAACGGATTGCCTGTCGTTTCTTCTACACGAAAAATACTCGGAAACTTTACACCTGACTGGACAGGAGGAATCAGTAATACTTTTTCCTTTAAAGGCATTAGTATAAGTACTCTGATAGATGCGAAGATGGGTGGAAATATCTATAGCCAGACAGTAGCTATTGGACGCTATACCGGAGTACTGGCAGAAACCAATATTGGGCGTGAGACAGGTATTGTTGGAGATGGTGTCGTCAATACTGGTACTACAGATAATCCTGTTTATGCAGTAAATACTAAGAATGTGTCCTCTGAAGACTGGCATCATGGCTACTATAACCGAAATAACAATGAGCCTTTCGTATTTGATGCCAGCTATATAAAACTGCGTGAGATAAAACTAAGTTATACACTGCCACAAAAATGGTTTGGCAAAATACCTGTGCGTAATGTGCAATTTGCAGTTGTAGGTCGTAACCTGGCCTTGTTGTATTCTAAAGTACCACACATAGATCCGGAAACCAGCTTGTATAGCAGTGATAGTAATGTGCAGGGTCTGGAAAATGGTCAGATACCTACCACTCGTAGTTTAGGATTTAACCTCAGTTTTGGGTTGTAATCTTTGTTATGATAGTCTAGTATTCAGTTGAACCTTTTTGACTTTAACTCTCTATGAAAAAGATATATATAAGTACCGTTCTGATACTTCTCACCTTGGTAAGCTGTGAAAAGAACTTTGATGAGTTTAATAAGAATACCAATGATCCTACGAGTGCAACAGCAGAGTCTTTGTTACCACATGGTATTGAAAGTGCTGTTGACCTATATATGGGCAATGCAACCTATAGCTTGGGAATGGATGTAGGGAATCTGTGGCCTCAGCATTGGGCTCGTATCCAGTATGTAGAGTCAGATCAGTATAATATTCCATCAGAGGTTATTGATCAGAGTTGGCGGGATTTTTATACAGAGTCACTGGCAGATTTTAATAAGATCAACATCCTGGGACAAGCTGCTGGCAATGAAAACTATCAGGCGATTGCAATCATCATGCGTTCATGGGTATTTCAGTTACTGACTGATATTTATGGCGACATTCCTTATTCTGAAGCATTAAAAGGCAGTGATGGTGCTTATTCACCTGTCTATGACAGTCAGAAAGATGTATATGCAGGTTTGGTAGCAGATTTGAAGTCTGCTAGTGATATGATTAATACAAAGGCAGTTTCATCTACTGGAGATATCTTGTTTGCGGGTAATATGAGTAAATGGAAGAAATTTGCCAACTCATTGAGTTTACGCATTCTGATTCGTATGATCGGAAAGGCAGACGCATCGATTGATGTCAATGCTGAAATCACCCGTATTCTGAGTAATCCCGAAACATACCCTGTCTTTACTTCCAAATCAGATATGGCTTCACTGGCTTATTTGGCGCAATCACCCAGTAACAACCCGATAAACGAGAATCGTAAGACACGTGATGACCATAGAATAAGCAAAACTATGGTGGATAAGTTAAAGTTATTCAATGATGCTCGCCTGGCTGTATATGCAAACAAACCAGAAGCTGGTGGTGATTATGTAGGCTTACCTAATGGTTTGAACGCTGCCGATGCCAACTCTTATGGGCTTGCTAAGACTTCTAAAATTGGCTCTTATTTTACTGCCGCTACGGCTCCTGGTGTACTAATGAGTTATGCAGAACTATTGTTTATCAAAGCGGAAGCTGCCTATAATGGAATTACCGCAGCTGGTGATGTTGAAACAAACTACATTGATGCGATCAAAGCCTCTCATGAGCAGTTTTCGCTGGTAGCTTCTGATACTTATCTGAGTGGTGTAGCCTATAAAGGAGGTAATGAAGGATATACTCAGATTATGGAACAGAAATGGATTGCCTTATTCGGGCAAGGATTGGAAGCATGGGCTGAACAACGTCGTTCTGGAATACCAGTTTTAACTGCGCCTGTATCTAATTTCAATGACAACATTGTTCCAACACGTTTACCCTATCCAAGTTCGGAGGAAGCATTAAATAGCAGTAACTTTGCCAGTGCATTGAGCCGTCAGGGTGGAGAGAATGACAAAAAACTAAAACTCTGGTTTGAGCAGGAGTAAAAGCCCGGTATTTATAACAAAAATATATAAATGTCAATCGCATTTTGTGATTGACATTTATTCTCCAATGACTATACCGCTGTAAGTAATTTCAGGTGTGACAAAGAAAAGACCAGGATTTAACTTTTTTGATGTAGAAGTGAAACAACACGTTTATGAGTAGGTGGAAAGACCGTTTTCTTGTCATACATCTCTTTAAAGGGAGGATGCATCCAAAGAATATAGAATGTTGTGAGGCATATATATATACCTACAATAAGTGCAATTACCAACTTAAAAGAATCACCAAAGAGTTTTTGTACTACTTTAATCTTCCGGCTGGCAGAGAGAGAGTCTCTGTTATTCATAACTAGTTAAGAAATTCTTTTATCCTTTGACAGGCAATAGGTTTTAAAAAGGCGAATGTGCAGTTTTCATACTATTATTATGCACATAAAGCTTGTTTAGTAAAACGATTGCTCTACTCAAATATTTCCTGTCAATACATAATGTTTAATTTTGAATAGATGTTCAAAATTAAATCATCTGTCTTTCTCTACCAGAAGTTTGTAGTATTTTTTCGAAGAATTATGAGTTATTATTCCTTATTTTAAGGAAAATGCTGAAAAGATGCTATTCATAAACGAATATGCCTAGCCTATTGTGAGAGACTATATGTAATGAAACTCAGATTTTAATAAGTGAATTTTTGATCGCATATACAACAAGACCTGTTCGGGAACGCACCTGAAATTTTTCAAACAAGGATTCCCTGTAATTATCAATTGTATGAGGGCTCACATTCATTCTGTCCGCAATTTCCTTATAGGTTAGTTCAGAAGAGCATAGCTCCAGAAATCTAAGTTCATTTGCACTTAATTTTTTCCCTTTTTCTTCTATGATATCATTCTTTTGCAAGGTGTTTAATATCTTTCCCGAAACATATTCATTGATATAAAATCCCTGATTGTTGATTGTTTTGATTGCCGTAATGACTTCCGAAACTTTTGACTCTTTTAATAAATATCCCATAGCTCCACTTCTAAGCATTTCCATAATGGATGTATCCTTGTCAGACATGCTTAGAGCTAAAATTTTAATATCAGGATGATGTTTGCGTAACCATAATGTAGAAGCATGTCCATCCATTACAGGCATGGTAATGTCCATTAGAATTACCTGGGGCAGAGGATTGTGATTGGCTATTTTCTTTATCATATCCGCTCCGTCAGATGCGTCAAAGACTACCTGTATTTCTTCTGATTCTAAGAGTAAGTGTACAAGACCTTGACGAAACAATGTATGGTCATCAATAATGGCAATATGTATAACTTCATTTGTCATGGTAAATCAAATTTTTATGGATAGGGTACTTGTATCTTAACAGAGGTGCCTTGACCGGGAGCTGAGTCAAACTGTACAGTTCCCTGGATCATTCCTGCCCTCTTTTCAATAGTATATAGTCCCATCCCTGTTTTGTGAGGTTTGTCTTTGGTAAAGCCTACTCCATTATCTTTCACAATCAATTGTAATGTAGTATTGGTACTTTCAAGTAAAATTGATATCTCCGTAGCGTGAGCATGGCGAATAATATTGCTGATCAATTCCTGAAATAGACGAAATACAATGACATCCTTGTCATTCTGTGTGGAGATTGGATTAAACGCTTTTTTGTTAAATGTAAGTGTATATCGCTCCAGACGGGACAGCCAGTCTAGTTCCAGTTCAATTGCTGCAACCAGTCCTCGTTTTAGCAGATTCTCTCCATTGAGCAGTTGTGACAGATCTCTGATCTCCCGAATGGCTCGTCGGGTAAGTTCTGTAGCTGAGGTCAGTTTTCGAGTAGCGCTGACTGCATCTTCTAAGTTGATAGACGTAAGTGTAATGGTTGTTAGACTCAGAATCTGGCCAATGTTATCATGTAGTTCGGCTCCAAGTGTTTTCAGTGTTTCTTCTTTTACTTCCATCTGCACTCTCAACATTTCCAGATCAAAATCACGTTTGAGCTGTTCTTTTTCTTCCTGGTGTTTTTTCTTTCGTTGATTGTATAGATTTACATAGCTAACAAGAAAGATAGGCGCAATCAGGAAAATGACAGAAATGATTACGATGAGTGTAGCGACATTCTGAGGCGATATCTGCATAGAAAAGCATAAGACCAGCAGGAATATAAAATAATGTTTAGAATATTGATGATGTAGTATCGGATAGTACCTGTAATATTAGTAGTATCTGTCAAAACGTAATCAAATAATACATTACAGGCAGTACTGCCAAAGTAGAAAAACAATACACCATTAACCCACCAGAAAGGTGCATAGTGGCTTAAGCGTCTGAATTGTTCATCCTTAAGTATCAGATAGTAGAAATACAGACTTGCTATGACAAACACTACAGACATGGCAATTACAGTTTTGAATGCAAAACTATTCATGTGATTGTAGATCATCTCAGTAGTAAAGCTTATAGAAAAGGTAAAAAGCCAGATAATCAGCCAGTTTAACCTATTCTTATAAGCTTTAAACAAGTAAAAGAAAAAATAACTTACCATTAGATTCTCAAAGACAAGCAGAAAGTTATATAAAAGGGAGTTTTGCTTATGCAGAACTTTCCACATATGCATGCCTGTCATCTCAATGGAACATACCAACAGTAGATAAACGCATAGCAGCTTCCAAGATGTCTCACTATCTTTATATAAACATATAACTCCTGTCAGGAAACAGATAATTTCTGCAACAGTACTAATGGTAAAATAGGTTTCCATAGGTTATGATATTACTCCAGTAGTTCTGCTCCCTGACATGGTGTAGGAGGAGGGCATAAGCCAGCTCTGTTTATTGCGGTTGGAGCATCACTATCCAAACCCTTTCCTATATTTTTTACTTTAAAATAATCCATGTGGATACCACTGGAATCTCTTGTTGGTACCAGAATCAAGGTGTTATGTCCCCAATACATTTTATCTGGAGCATGCGGATTTTTAGGGGAATAGGTACTGTCATAGGCTGCAAAATAGATGCGAACACCATCTCCATTCTCTTTTTCTATTTTATTGATAAATGCCTTAAGTTTTTTTAACTCAAACCATACAACACGTGTATTAGGACTTTCCTGAGTTAGACTTGTGGCGGGTATACTGTCAAAGGCATGGTTTCTCCCAAAGTTGTTGACATATCTCTGCGCTGTGTCACGACTAATAAAAACTTCTTTAAGGATTTCTTTTTCTGTTGTAGTGTCAGTGTTGTCCTGACAAGAAATCAATCCTGTAATTAGTAAAGTAAGAAGGGTACAGAAAAAGGAGTTTTGTACTGATGATTTCATAATTAGATAATTGGTTTGAAACAAAAATCCATAAAAACCTCATAAAGGCAAACCTTTTTTTGTCTTTATTTTATCCTTTTAAAAAGGTTGTTTTCACCCTTTTGCAGCCTTTTAGTATTTATTACCTTTCGCCGCAGTAGTTAGATTATGAATTTTGTCTATATAAACTATATAGAGGTTGAAAAGTCAATGCTACCTGTTACTATATAATTTTGGCACAGCATGAATGCTAACAAGGATATACAATCCTTAATAGAAGAGAATCCTGCATTGGCACTTTGGCAATTTGTAGTACGGGAAAACTTACTACAAGTACGTAGGGTGTCATTTATCATTGACCCCCAGCATCCTGTCGTTCTCAATCAGTTACCAGAAATGGTGGCAGCCAATCAAATGATGCAGCTTTTTTTATCTGTAGGTGAATTGCATTCGTTAATTCCCGTAGCAGAAAAACAAGAAAGGAACCAGGATGAAATTTACTTTATGGGTATAGCTTTTTTATTGGCCTTGGCAAGGATAAATAAAAATTCTGATTTGGTCTCTGGGTTGGAAGACGAACTACAGAAATACACAAATGGCAGCTGGAAGTGTTTTCTTCAACAATGTATTGAAGACTATGTGATTTATTATACCAAATATGTTGGTGAAAATAAGCAATAGGTTACAAATAATCATAGCAAACTGGATTCTAAAATCAAGAATGCCATGTTCAAATATGTATATGTGTGGTCTCTTTTAGATGTTCTCCTCTCTTACATTACACAACAAAGCCACTACTTGTTGAAAATCAGAAAATTCTGTTCTCAGGGTTTAATCTGTTTTTAATTACATTAGGAGCATAATATAGTATATTTGCAGGATAATAGGCTTATTTTTGTTTGGAAGCCATTATTTTATATCCCTCTGTCTTTGTATTTTAGTAAGTGTCTGAATGTGATCATGCCACAATGGGAAAAACTGTACGAATCACCGATAGGGTATCGGGCTGAAATGGTTCGGATTGCACTGGAAAGTAATAATATTCCGACAGTTGTTTTAAACAAAAAGGATAGTTCTTATCTTTTCGGCCATTTTGAAGTGTATGTATATCATGAACATGTTATTCAGGCACTCATTGTGATGGAGCAATCTAATATAGAGTAGGCAGACCTGATCTCAAATGATACCCTCTTATACTGTGAATCAACATTTAACTAAACTTTCTAATCTTCAGCAACGTATTATCGCCGCACTCATAGGCGGAATAGCCATAATTGGTGCTATATACTGGAATCAGTGGGGCTATTTTGGCGTATTTTTTCTGATCTGTGGATTGACTCTCCGGGAGTTTTATCAACTGGTTGGATTAGATGGTAATGCTCCCCTAACCTATTATGGTACTTTTACGGGCCTTTGTATTTTTCTGCTTACATTTCTGATTGAGAAAAAACTGATAGGAATCGAACATTATTTCTGGATCTCTCCTATTGCATCCGTAATATTCTTCATTAAGCTATACAAGAAGAACGAAAAGAAGCCTTTTACCAATATTGCCTTTACCTTTTTGGGTATTATCTATGTGGCAATACCGTTTTCTTTGTTAAATATTTGTGTGTTTCTGGAAGATGCGGTGTATAGTTATCAGGTCATTCTGGGTTGTTTGTTTTTGTTATGGGCAAGTGATACGGGGGCTTATTTTGCGGGAACCTATTTTGGCCGTACAAAGCTTTTTGAACGGGTTTCTCCTAAGAAGTCATGGGAAGGAAGTATAGGAGGGCTTTGCTCTGCTTTGATAGTAGCCTCTCTGTTGGCATATTTCTTTACAGATCTTAAGTACTGGCACTGGTATTGTATAGCTATTATTATAGTAGTAGCAGGAACCTATGGAGATTTAGTAGAGTCATTATTTAAACGGAGTATGGATATTAAGGATTCCGGAGCAAGTATTCCCGGGCATGGAGGGTTTTTAGATAGATTTGATGGATTATTGCTTTCAGCTCCATTTATTGTGACTTTTTTACGCATTTTTGCCTGAAAAATATCCAGCAAAAGAACAACTTGTTTGTAACGTAAAATAGGTATACTATTTTTACGTTTTAGTAAAACAGAACATCAATTGAAAGAATGACTTGTCTGTGAATTTTTATGGAACAAAATGATAGACAGGTCAATGGCTGGCGGGCGTTCGTCGAGAATAATAGGGGCTGCAACGAAAACAAAGTCACCTTAGCCTGCTTTTTTGAATTAAAATATGTATCTTTCCTGAAAAAAGTAGACAATGAAGCCATTTTTTAAATTATTTACATGGAGTATTATAGTATTGGCCAGCTTTTTAATCGGTAAGGTAAATGTACAGGGACAAGGGAAAGTACATATTGTACAATTTTCAGGTCTTGTATTGAGTGGAGATGATGGACAACCTGTTGTAGGGGCAACCTTATATATTCCAAAGGCTGGAAGAGGTGGTGTTACAAATGAATATGGAGCCTTTTCAATGCCAACCTTGGTTGGAGACAGCATTGTTATTACAGCTATTGGATTTAAAAAGAGATTCTATAAGATACCGAATACAACAGATGAAGGACATTCCGTTGTAATTGAATTAAAAACAGATACCACCACACTTCCAATCGTTGAAGTATATCCTTATCCAACAGAAGAGTTATTTAAGAAAGCAATTTTAGCACTGGATTTACCAGATGAAGATCAGCAGAAGCAACTGGCAAAGAACTTTGATCCGGTTGCACTGGCAAAGATGACTCAAACTCTGGGTGCTAGTTCTGAAATGAATTATCGTTATATAACTCAGCAACAACTTAACTACACAACCAACCGCTATTTTAGTCCAACATGGACATTCCTGGACCCATTCCGGTGGGCACAGTTTATCAAATCGTTGAAAAAGAATAAAAATAATAACAAGAAAAAATAAATTTGCCTTTAATTGTTGTATTGACAAACCCGACAACCAGCTAGTGTATTAGTAATCTGTTTTGACAGGTTTTATACACAGAATCGCTGTCTTTCCTCAAGGAATGATCTAAAGGATTTATCTTTCTAAGAATAAGGTATACTATTTTTACGGCGATTTTTTATAAAATAATTTTTCAGCCCTTTCACCAGTTAGGAAAAATATATTAAATTAATTTAAGGAATAAACAATTTAATTTAATATATAGTTACCAATTGTGGAAGGTGACACATATTCATATAATATAACGCCAATATTGTGAGGGTCAGAATCATTTTCATGGTAAAAAATAAGGGTGGATATGTACCTTTTTACCACCAGTCTTTGCTGACGCAGCTAACGGACTCTCTGTTGGCTGGTAGCAAGGAAGTAGAGCAAAATGCAGAATATAACTTTTCCGGACTGAAGGGGCAGACAAAAGTAAGTAAAAATGGCCTGCATTTTTATTCAAGTCGGGCTACACTTGTTTTCTCAAGTCAAAGTGTTGAAGTGATAGATACTTTTTTACAACATTTATTTGAAAGAGGAGAAATAGAAGTAGGTAACCTGCAATTAGTTCCGGAAAGTGTTGAAAAAGAGCAACCGCCTGTTTTTCAGGAAGAACTGAAGTGTGTATGTATATCACCGATTGTAGCTGTAGATCCGATTGCAAATGATTTTTACGCCAAAAAATTTATCTCTCCAGATACAGATACATTCTCAGATTTCCTGTACGAATCAACAATGATGCGTATGGAGAGATCCGGAAGGTTTACAGCGGATCAGATTGCGTCATTTTATCGGTTTCAGATTATTCCGGATAAAACCTATCTTCAGAAGATAAAAGAAGGTGACAAGAAATTTGCCCGTATCTATCCTATTGAAGAAAATGGGGTGAGACATGAGATTAGGGGATATACTTTTCCTTTTGTTCTGTATTCGGCACCGGAAGTTCAGCAATTTATATTTGAATGCGGAATGGGTTATTTTTCAAACAAAGGTTTCGGTATGATTGATATTATCAATGCAGATCTGGTACGCCGCACAGAACCATACCATTTTGAAAGACACCCGATGTCGGTTAATTCGTTTGATAAAAGAAACTAATTGTCTATCTGTTAGTAAGCAAGGTGTTTTTACTAATTACCTTGCTTACCTGATGGAAATTACCGCTTATTGTGGTCAACCATTATATAGCCAATAATCATGTCTGCTCTCGCTCCCGGAGGACGGTTATACACAATAATCTCATACACATTCTCTGTCTCAAAGTGGTTACCTTCAAACCAGGCTTCATCTAGTTTATTACCAGGTTTGGCTACCACATACCGAAAATTATAATATCCTTGCTTAAGTAGAAGAGAGCCTCTATAAACCTGGTCTTCCGCATTATAAGTCATACGGTTGGTATTGCTTGTCTGCCAATCAGTTAGTCCACCCCATATATAGACAGGGTCTTTCACAGGGTCTGCTCTCAATGTAAAAAATACACGTACATAGTCGGCTTCAGTACTACCATTGCTAAACTCATATTGATCTATAACAAACCGACCATTCTGATCCACTACCTGACTATAACCTTCCCGGTTGCGGGATTCTCCCACAGCCAGATAAACCTGTGTTGTATCCTGAGATGAGTTGATTTTCGCTACATTCTGTCCGAGTGTACGTATGCTTCGAATATCGAAAAACCGGAATTCATTAACACCTGGGAAGTTATTCTCAAGGTTAAACTGCCGATATTCTGCTATATGCTGATCTTCCCGTACGGAAGTGGGTTTGAGATTCGTAATCGCAGTATACCACTGGTAGTTTTGACGGATTACCACCTTAAGATCCGTCCAGGGGTTACCGACATTGAGAGTACCATAATCGATGGTGAATTCTACTTGCTGATTGGTGTTGCGTTCAGTAATCCCTGTAGAAAACGTAATTCTTGGGGTAATCACTACCTGTGTATTGTAGACTACAAACCGGCGGGTGACAACCAGATCCTTTGGGTTATTTTCATGGTAGGCAACCAATAAATAATTTCCTGGTAGCTTTACTTGTGGTACTTCCAGCCGTTGATGTGTATACAATACCCGTGCATTGTTTCCAGATAGTTGGGGTTGTTCAAATGTGAATTCATTAAATCGGGGAGTGATATCCATATCACTCAGGTTGGATACAGTCCAGTCGGCATTACAGAATACTACCTTTGCCCGATAGTAATTGATTTTATCTCCCAGTTCATCAAACTCTAGTATCAGCGGAGTGGCTTGTTGTATAGAAACTACTGGTGGCTGTAGAGTTGCAGCTACCGGATCAGAACCGGTTGGATAAAACAAGACTGTATGAATCTGGGGTTCATATACAAAATCTGTTGTTTTAAGAGGTATTTCAGTAGCAAAGCTAAGCGTTGCTATAAACCCTATACACCCTGTAAAAATGTATCGTAGCATAAGAATAGGATAAGTCGGATTGTCAAATAAAACAATAAAAACGAAGGAATACCCTAGATAGGTTGCATTTTATGCAAATCATTCTGTCTTCGCTGCAATTTTAGTAGAAAGGACCTTAGTTAATGTATGAGAGTATGGTAGAGGGGGAATGGTAATCTTTCACTATTGACACTGTCCTTTTTCACAATAATATTCTTCCGGTAACTGACTTATTTTATGTTCTCAAAGGTTTACAAACGTTTCCTACCTGCGATATAGGCAGCTCCCATCAATGCTACCATCAGAAGTATGCCTGCTATCTCGAAAGGAAGCAGGTAGTCTGTCATTAATCCAATACCAATAGGAGTTACAGATGAATGGGGTGAAGATTTTAGTGCAGGAAAAGGTAGATTTGCTTTCAGGAACACAGTGAAAAATAATACAAATAATCCGCCTGCTGCCAGAATGCCTGTAAACTGATTGATTCTTCCGGATGTAGGTGCATGACCGGTGGCAGGACGATTGGTAAGCATAATGCCAAAAATAAGCAACACCAGTACACCTCCCACATAAATCATAATCTGAACAATAGCTACATAGTCGGCACCTGCCAGTACATAAAGACCCGACATACCCAGCAATGTAAATAACAAGGCAAAGGCAGAATACAGGAGTTGCCGGGTCCAGAGTACTACAAGGGCTGACAGTACTGTTAATGCGGCAAAACAATAGAATGCGATATTCAAACTACAGCTATGTTTAATAAAAATGAGAATTCAAAGAAACAGAAAAACCACAAACTTGATTACTCATCCGTCTTTTTTTTGATCATAGGTTTAATTACAGGCTTTTTCATAACAGGTTTGGCAGGGGCCTGCTCAGACTGGTCTGCTTCCTCTGCTTTAGTATCCTGTGGTGCAACTTCTTGTATTGTCTGAGATATCTCAGGAGTTACTTCTGTAACAGAGGATGTTTCTTCGGAAATAGAAGGTGTTGGATCTGTAATTACTGGCTTGGTGACAGGTTTTATCGCTGGTTTCTTCATCACAGGTTTAGCCGTCGCTGGAATTGTAGACGTTTGCTCTGCCGTTTTTTCTTCTGTTGGCTGAACATTGGTTGTTGATGCTTTGGCCTGTTGTTTGGCAGCTTGCACAGTTTCATAGTTCTGACGTTTCTCTACCGCTTGTTCCGGTGACAGATCTGAGAAATGATAGATCATATCACGAATATCAAACTCACTGAAGTCGTAGGTTTTGGTCATGGTGAGGCATTCAGTAGGGCAAACAGTTGTGCATAGTCCACAAAAGCAACACTTGGCCATATCAATATCAAATCGTGCAGCATAGAGGCGCACAGAGTGACCATCAGACGTTTTGCGGATTTCTTCCGTTGATTTGACTGCTTCAATGTCAATGCAGCTTACCGGACAGATCTCTGCACACTTGTCGCATACTATACAATCTTCCATTTCATTGTGCAGACGATAGCGGCCATTATCAGGTACTGGTAGTGACTCATATGGGTAGGTAAGAGTAACAATCCCTGTCTCCTGTTTAAAATAATCAGGATCTGTAATACCTATAGGAGTACGACGCTGACGTGCCTCCCAGATATGTTTGAATGATAGTTTTAAACCCTGCCAGGAAGACGCAATGCCTTCCCAGATATTGCCAAAGTATGAATTGTTAGCCCCTTTTTGCATAATCTCAATCCTCAGTTACAGACTCAAAAACAGCCTGACAATAAAATGTGTTCAAAACAAAGTCGGTTTTCAATAGGAAATGCTTTACAAAAGCTTCCATAAAGCTGAAATAAACAGCAGCAACAATGATAACGGAGTCAATACCTTCCAGCATAAATGCATCAACTGGTCAACCCGTAAACGAGGGTATGTCCAGCGTACCCACATTTGTATAAATACGCCGATGAACGCCTTTAGAATTATCCAGAATGCACCTGTGATGTTTCCATATATAGTGCCTGGCATGCCACTGGTCCAGTCGGCCAGCCGTACGGGTCCTATATTCGGAAAAAGTGTATTCCAGCCTCCAAAAAACAAAACAGCTCCCAGAAAGCTAACCAGCAGCATCATACCATATTCTGCCAGAAAGAGCAATGCCCATCGGAATCCAGAATATTCTGTATGGAATCCACCTACAAGTTCTGATTCGGCTTCCGGAATATCGAAGGGCGCTCTGTTTGCCTCTGCCAGTGTAGCTATAAAAAAAATAATATACACAATGAAGAATAAGGGCATTCGAATCACATTCCAGGTCAGAAACCCTCCTACTTCTGTCATATCAATGCCCAGCCGTTTGATGCCAAATAAATAATTAGTTGACTCACTATATACGGGGAGAGTACGTATATAAATTCCCTGCTGATAACAAATCTCCTGAAGGTCCAGTGTCTGACATAGTACCACCACACACAATACTGACAACCCTACAGGTATCTCATAAGAAACGATCTGTGCTACAGAACGCATAGCGCCCAACAATGAATATTTATTATTACTACTCCAGCCAGCGGCTAACAAACCCACAATATCAATAGAAACTATAGTCAGCAGATAAAACACCCCTACTACAGCGCCTGACCCCTGTAATGTAGGAGTAAGTGGCATAACAGCAAATCCTGCAAAGATTGCTGTGAAGATAACGGCAGGAGCAGCCAGAAATACCCATTTGTCTGCTTTGACAGGAACAATGTCTTCTTTCTGTAATAACTTAACCAGATCGGCAAGGGTTTGGAACATGCCATAAGGGCCAATTTCTGTAGGTCCCAGACGATCCTGGATAAAAGCAGAGAGTTTACGTTCGGCATACACTGCAAAAACCATGTAAACCAGCAGAAAGACCAGAAAGAATAAAAATGCAATCATGAGGCAATCCAAGAGTAGAAGCGCAAAAGTAGGGCTAAAAAACGAAAAACCTGCATAGTTGTTATGCAGGTTTTTGAATAAATAGAAGGGGGCTATTTAGATAAATGTCTTTTATTATTCTTTTGTGCCAGTCGCATCTTACTCAGAGATCTTATATTGGTAATGTGTTAATAGTCTTGGGGTTAAGTGTGTTGCTTTTTGAAGCAAAAGTTGTATATATGTATATCTCTATTATTGATTATCGTTCCAGATGAATTTTTATGAATGTAATTAAGCCACTTAACTTAATTCAATCTATCCTTTTGTTTACTGGATCGGCATTGGTATTCAGAATTTGTATTTACAATCTTATGCCATTATTGCAGGCAAGTGGTTTTTCTGATTTTTGGGCCTTTATTAGTAGTTATAGTATTCCTTTGTTACTAATGATTGTAGCTACATTTGTAGGAATATCGAAAGAAGGTAACTTGGTTGAATGGCGAAATCGGTTGAGATTCAAAAAACTCTCATTTAAGGGTATTATAATTTGTATTGGCTTATTTATACTAAGCTTTCTGCTTACAGGTTTGCTTACTCCAACAGCACAATATCTCGCTTCCATAGATCTGTTAAGTCCACCTGATTTTTTACCTGAAATCTTAAATCCCAATAAGACCGTACCCGGTAAAGAGTTAGTATTTTTTATGGGTGTGAAGTTGCAAGGGGCATATTGGATAATCATCGTATATTTTCTATTCCTTACATTTTTTAATATTCTTGGGGAGGAACTTTGGTTTCGGGGGTATATTTTGCCAAGACAGGAGTTGCATTGGGGTAATACAACATGGGTTTATCATGGCATCTTATGGGGGTTATTTCATCTCCCTATCTATCCCTGGACAATAATCTATCTTTTACCTACTACATTACTGGTGAGCTTTGCTTCCCAGAAATATCAAAGTACCTGGGCTGGATTCATTATTCATTACCTGGGTAACGGGATTCTAGCTCTACTGCCTATTATCCTGGGAGTTATGAAATAAGCTAGTTGCTTTCTTTACCAGTGTATATGTGTATATCTCCAATGACAGAGCTATTGCTGACTTTATTGATTTTGACAAATTTCCAAGAGACCTGAAGGTGTTATCAGATTCAGATAGGAAGTGGTTCAATAAAAGAAGCTGTGTTCCTCAGAATAATTAATTTTAAAGCACACAGCTTCTTTTATTACCTTGAATTAAAGGTATACGATTCTACAATCCAAATGCATAACCTACACTGAGAGAAAAGGCTCCCTGAGAAATCTGATTATCGTTGACAAATAAGAATCTGTATTTGGTGTTGAGGATATTGGATGTTCCCAGGTCAAATCGCATGTCAACCGTCATACGATTGCGTCTGGAAGCTTTAAAGTCGAAGCCCAGACCCAGAATCACATTGCCATCGTAGCTCTGAAAGTAGTCTGTCTGATCAAGACTTTCACTGGCGTTACTTCTTTTAGAAGAAGCTGAAAGCAGGAATGCCGGTGCATAACCCAGGTTTATATATGGTTTGAACCGATCTTTACCCAGAATAAAAATGTTGACAAACACAGGTACTTCTACATAGTTAAGCTGGAAGTCTGTCTTTATACCAGACGATTGAGTAGTAACAGTTGCTCCTTTTGCTACATATAACATGTCCATGCCTAAGCCTATGTGGCTATACCGCTTTCCGTAATATCGCATATAAATACCGGCAACACCTCCCAGCCTTCCCCCCAACTCATAGTTGTTTCCCACATCTCCCACCCACACAGAAGACGCAACTCCTACCTTAACCCCTATATTGAAAGGTCTTTGTTCAGTAGTATAGGCTGGTTTGATTTCTCCTTTCTCATATGAAAGATCCGGTTGTTTTTCATCTGCATACGGGTTGGTGTTGATTACAACTACATCGTTTTCGGTAGAGGTAATCGGTTTGAATGGATCATAAAATGTAATACCAATGATACGAGTCTGCCAGCTATAACCGATTTTATCTGCCCGAATAACAGCCATGCGTTGTTTAGTAGTATAGGCAACAGACGATTTTTTGAATTTGCTGTCAAACTTGCTGTCAAAGACAACTTTCACATACAGATAATCTTTCTTTTTGACATTGGAAACCTGCACATTGGTAAGGTGAATAGAAGGTTCAGATGTTTTTTCATAATATACATCCAATGTGTTCAGGTACTTATCGGCTTCCAGGTCTTTTGTATTGTCTTTATTAAAGCCAGGAGTAAGATCATCTTCAATCACGACCTTTCTATTAAAAAAGAGATGGTTATTGGATGATGCTGTATAAGATCTTTCAATCACGCTCTGAATTTCAGTGGTACTGGCTGCATTGAAGGTGACAAAGTTCATTAGATTTTCCAGTTCGGTTATATTGCCCTTGGCTTTGGATTGAATCTCCTGAACATCTTTGTCTGTAAGTTTGGTTTGTGCATGTATCCAGGTAAGAGAAATAAGAATAAATGCAAAAGAAAGGTACGCAGAGCGAGAAAAAATAGTCATAATATATAGTCATTTGATAGATTACATTCCTTAATCCGGATGACTTCAGTCTTTACCTGTTATCTGCACCTGGTGTTTCTGAGATGAACTAACGTTCTTTCGTCAGAAATCCATCTTCTACCTTCTTCTGAAGTATCCTGTTTTCAGAGCCAATGGTTACTGTTATCTTTTCTCCATACTGTACTTGCTGCTTTCGGGATATCCACTGCATAGGGTCATTACCTGCAAATGGATCATATACATAGCGATTACCCTGAATAGCAACTTTCTGAAGTACTACAGTTTTTTCGGAGCCAGAAACCTTGGCGTCAATAATTTCATAGTGACCATCTGATAACTTTTTACTTAATTTATCCTGTAACGTTTCTGCTGGAAAGAAGAACAGGTTTTGTATACGTTTGTCCCTAAAATCGAAAGTTGTAAACATAATTCCTTTCCAATTATGCTCCATATCTTCTGCAATGTTTGCCAAAAATACTGTTCCATCTGACTCTGGAATCAGCACAAACCGATTGCGTCTTGTTACATCTGCTCCTACCTCAAGTAAATCTGATGACTGAGTTTGAGGTTGGTAGCGCATTACATAAATGGCATCATCCGATTCTGTATAGACTGCATAGACATCCCCTTTGTTGTCAATCCAATACCCATGACTAGTAGTTCCATTATCAACAGGCAGCAAAAAGCTCTGCTGAACCGAAAAACTGGCATTCAGTATTTTGAATGAGGTTTGTAATTGTGGCTGGCTATAGTCATAGCGATACACCAGATACAGCTTCTTGTCAGGTGAAGATACAACATTGTATTGATATTCAAAGGGATATAAACGAGGCTGACCAGATAGAACGGCATTCTGAAAGCTTTGACGTACCGTTGCTTTGTCTGGACCGGATTGCATAGGGGATATTTGTACCGAATCAATCGTTTTATGATTTACTTTCAGTGTTGTATAATGTTTTTGCACACTGAAATCTTCCCAGCGAAATGGTTTTTGAGGAAGAGGAGCCTCTAATTCCTGCCCCTGAACAGATAGGATTGTGTATATAAATAATAAACCTGTATATAGCTGTTTCTGAATCATTCGTTTTCCACCATTTTGTTTAACAAATTTTCAATCTCCTGATAAATTACCTGTAGTTCTTCATCTGTAATGATATAAGGTGTCATAAGGTAAATAACATTTCCCATTGGACGGAGTAAGATGTCGTGTTCCAGAAAATAGTCATATAGGCTGTTGCGTACTTCGTTAAAATAAGATGTTTTCGCATTTGTTCTGATTTCGAGCGCTAACACAATACCTGTTTGCCGGATGTCCAGCACCGCTGGATGTGATGCTATATGCCTGGCAAAAGAAGCATGACTTTGTTCAATGCGGATAATTGCTTCCTGACAACTAACAGACAGTAGTAAATCCAGACTGGCATTTGCTGCTACACAGGATAATGGGTTAGCTGTGAAGGAATGCCCGTGGAAGAATGTTTTCAGCAAATCTTTGGTATGATAGGGGCGTTGTACTTCATCGGTACAGGCCGTTACACCCAATGGCAGTGTTCCTCCTGTTAAACCTTTAGACAGACAAATGATATCAGGTTTAATTTCGCAATGGTCAGAGGCGAACAGCTTTCCAGTACGCCCAAATCCTGTCATCACTTCATCTGCAATACAGAGTATCTGATGTTGTTTCGCAATACCTAATAACTGATTCAGTATTTCTGGAGAGCACATACACATACCTGCAGAACCTTGTATCAGGGGTTCATAGATAAACGCTGCAATTTCTCCACTTTCAGCTAATGTTTTAAACCGATGGATAACATCTTCCTGCACACGTGTATGTTCAATGAGATCTTTTGTATAGGTTTTTGGATTTTCCGGAAAAGGAATAAACTCAACCTCAAACAGGAATGGATGAAACGGGGTAGTGAATGTATTCCGTTCCCCTACTGACATGGCTCCAAAGGTATCCCCATGATAGGCTCCTTCAAACGCAATGATGCGTCGTTTTTGTATGCCCTGATTGTGCCAGTACTGAAAGGCCATTTTCATGCCTACTTCTGTAGCTGTACTCCCATTATCTGAGTAAAATATCTTTGAGATATTTTGTGGCAGGATTTCCAGTAAGCGTTCTGCTAGTGTAATAGCTGGCTCATGGGTAAAGCCTGCAAAGATCACATGTTCCAGCGTACGTGCCTGTTGTGCTATTTTCTCTGCAATGTATTCATTGGAGTGTCCATGTAAATTTACCCACCAGGAGCCAATAGCATCCAGAATTTTCCGTCCGTCAGCACGATGTAAGTAACAGCCTTTGGCGCCTGTGAGAGGTACTATTTTATGGCTATCGGTAAGAGGAGTAAATGGGTGCCAGATGGCTTTCTGATCCCGTGTCTTCCAGTCGTTCTGATCTATTTCTGGCAGATTATCAATGCTCGTACTCATACAATAATTATAACGTAATTCTTTCTGCCTCAATCAAGGCAGAGAGTAAGAAAATAAAAAAGGGTTATAGTTCCGAGAAGAAAATGTAAAAGTATATTCGACAACTACTTACACAATAAAGGAGTTTTTCAATTGTTGTGCATAGCTGAGTACTACTTCTGGAGTGATCTGTTCTTCCGGATAGACATGCAACAATAACGGATATTGACTGTAGTTCAATATAAACTGTTCGGAATCTTCATTGGCAGGACCATTAAATATAATTCCTTTTACAGGGATATTACGGCGTTTTAGTTCGTTGATAGTGAGTAGTGTATGGTTTATGCTACCCAGATAGATGTTAGCTACAAGAATAACTTCTGCCTCAAATTTTTGGGCAATGTCTATCACAAAATGTTGATGGTTGACAGGTACCAGCACTCCCCCAGCTCCTTCAATGATCAGTGTATTATGCGTATTGGGTAGAGACAATGTGTGAATATCTATTTTGACTCCTTCCCTTTGGGCTGCGGCATGAGGTGACATAGGATGTTGTAAGAGATAGGCTTCACTATGAAACTGCGACACTGAATTACTTACCAGTGTCTGAACTTTTTCTGTATCACGGGGAAAGCCAGCCTGAATGGGTTTCCAGTAATCGGCTTGTAATGCCTCTGTGACTATGGCACTGATCAGGGTTTTGCCAGAATCTGTACCAATAGCTGTAATAAAGTATAGTTTGGATGGATGCATAGTGGGTTGATTGTATTCTTACTTCTCAACAGATACAGGGACATTCTGGAGAACAGCTGATAGTTCTTCTATTAATGCTTCTATTTCCTGTTCTGTATTATACAGGTGTAGGCAGATACGTAATCGTTCTTCACCTTCTTTAACAGTAGGCGACAGAATAGGACGTACATCAAAACCAAGATGTTGTAGTTGAGTGGCAACCATTCGGGTACGTTGATTCCCTCCAATTTTTACTGCTTGTATAGGACTCTGTGAATCAATAAAATGGGTTTTCAGAGAAGGGTGATCTGTGAGTGTTTTTCGGAAAAACTGAATTCTTTCATGCAAAGAAGTTTGCAGATCTGTATGATCTTGTTGAAAGCGGAATGACTCTTCAATAGACACCAGACTATGCAGGGGTAATGCAGTTGTATAAATCAGTGGCCGGGCAAAGTTAATCAGGTATTGAATCAAGACTTCTGATCCGGCGATACAACCTCCATGTACACCTGGTCCTTTGCCGAAGGTATAGACCCTTGCAAATAGTCTTTTATGAAGATTCTCCATACAAGCAATACCATTCCCTCCCCTACCCCAAACGCCTGTAGTGTGAGCTTCGTCCCAGATTAGATTTGCCCCATATTTTTCACACAGTGTTACCAATTTCAGTAGAGGAGCAAAGTCTCCGTCCATAGAGTAAACTGATTCTGCTACCACAAAGATATCTCCTGTTGCCTTTTGCATTTTTCGTTCCAGATCATGAAGATCGTTGTGATGAAACGCAAACCGATTCGCAAAGCTCAGACGGGCACCTTCCTTTAGGCTGGCATGGATGTATTCATCGTAAATGATTGTATCACCTTTCTGTGGAATTGCTGAAAGGATAGCCGTATTGGCTGCATAGCCAGAGTTGAATAGCAATGCACTTTCAGACAGAAACAGGCTGGCAAGCTTTTTTTCCAGAGAGAGATGGTGCTCAGAGTTTCCGGAAATCAATCGGGAGCCTGTGGCACCATTGTGAATACCTGAAACGTTTGTATAGGCTTCCTGAATACGTTGATGTAAGGCTGGATTACGGGCAAGACCCAGATAGTCGTTTGAACAAAAATCTATTTTGTTTTTATCTGCAACAGATAGCTTTCTCAAACTGCCACTGGCTTCCCGTTGGTTTAGCTTATCCTTTAGCTTTTGTTGTATACTCATAGGTTGCAGCATTCTAAATGGTCAATAAATATATCTGAAAGAGAGAATGTTAAGTTTAA
Source organism: Xanthocytophaga flava (assembly GCF_030068545.1). NCBI lineage: Bacteria > Pseudomonadati > Bacteroidota > Cytophagia > Cytophagales > Rhodocytophagaceae > Xanthocytophaga > Xanthocytophaga flava. The sequence continues at coordinate 68,626 of NZ_JASJOR010000023.1, forward strand.
TTGTTCTCTCCGGAAATAAGTAATGGCTACAAAAGTACGGAAAGACGAAAACAAAAAAGCCTTTCAAACGTAGATATCTCATTCTATTTTTGCACGTTTTATTATCAACTTACACCTATTTTATGCAGACAAAGCAGCGTTTTTTATTTTTCTGTACTTGTTTTATTCTATTGCTTTCTTTTTCAGGCGTGAAGGCTCAACAGCGTTGGAGTGTGGGTCCTCGGTTAGGTGCCACGATCTCAAAGATTACGGGCGATGCGCCAAACAATAGCTTTTTGCCTGGTTTCACAGGTGGCTTGTATGTTATGTACAGCGACATAAGCCACTTTGGAATCTCTGGGGATATCTTATTTGCACAAAAGGGGGCTAAATATGACTACAATGGTAGTAAGTTTATCCAGCGGATCAACTACATTGATGTACCAATTGTGGCCCGGTATTTTATGAATCTGAAAGGAAAAGTTCGCCCGAATATCTTTCTGGGTGGAAGCATTGCTTTTTTGCTTAATGCTAAGGCGAAAGATCGTACACTTAACGGCGTAACCCAACCTGATGTAGAGAATACAAGTTCATTTGCTAGTACAGACCTGGGATTTTTAGCAGGTGTAGGATTTAACTTCAAGGTTTCCAAAGCCCGCTGGGTGCAAACAGACTTCCGCTTTCAGCAAAGTCTGACTCCTATTCAAGTTTCTTCAGCTCCGGATCGTCGCAATACAAGTATCAATATATTGCTGAGTTATGCCTTTGGAGTAGGCAAAAAATACAGAAACTAGGGGTAAAGCTGTAACATGCCTTTGTAAATAAGGCATGTTACACTTTTCCGGAAAGATTTCTGGATGATAATGTATAGACTACATCTTTGTCTCTCTCAACTGGCAACACAATCTGATGGCTGGACAATTCCATCAACAGTCGGGTAGCTCTACGCTCTGAAATGTTGATTAGCTTTGCATACCGTTTGGCTGTAATGTATTCATTAGAAAAAAGGTATTTCAATAGGTTCTTCACATTCCCAGATTGCATCAATGTTTTATCTGCACCATTCCCATAGCTTCCCAGGTTACGGGCTGTTAGTTTTCCTGTAGGAACACTCTTATCGTGCATGCGTACATATACTGTCTCTTCCCCATCTTTTTCTTTCAGTAGATGAGGCTTGTCTTCACTTTCGGGTATGGTTACGGCTAGTATTTCCTTCCCGTCTGTGCGAATAAGCTCATAGCGAATAAGAATAGGCGGATGACAATACATATCTGAAGCCTCTTCCAGCAAGCCGATTATTTCTACTTCAGATTTTATTCCACATATTTTTTTATCATCTGTTACGCCTATCAGTAGTATTCCTCCCCCGGTATTGGCAAATGCAACTAACGTTTTGGCAATTTTGGCAGGATTTTCAATGGTGCTCTTAAATTCCAGTGTACTACTTTCGCCTTGCTCAATAAGTTCTATAATATTCAAGTATCCGAATGTTTTATAATTAAAAACGTTTCCCTTATCTTTGCAGTGCCTTTCAGAAAGGCGGCTGCTTTACCATCGGTGCCAGGCACCAGATTCCTCTTATTCAAACTCCACATCAGGAGTTGTGAGTCTTTTCAGACTTGCACGAATTTTCTTTTATACAAGTTTACTAAGATTTTGATTTTTGATGAAGCGAATTTCTTCATTTGAATCTGTTATTGGCAATGCCTACGGTATTCCGGTGCATCTATTTGCCAATGAACAGGTAAAAGTTGAAAACTCAGCCATTGAGGAATTGCTGGGTTTTCTTGAATTGCAGCATACCCTTGAACAGATACAACACACTGATCCCGATTTCTTCGGTACGTCAGATATTGGTATTGGTCGGGTTGCTATTACACCTGATTTCCATAAAGGATCGGGTATACCTATCGGAACAACAATTACTACAAAAGGGTTTATTCTGCCTCAGGCTATTGGCAAGGATATTAATTGTGGCATGCGGTTATATGTAACAGATCTGTCGGAAGACCAGGTTCGTTCTAAGCTGAAAGAGATGACAAAGCGAATCCGTCATGTATACTTTCAGGGAGGTCGTGAGTTGCCGATTACACCCCGCCAGAAGAAAGCCTTGCTTCAACACGGCTTACAGGGCTTATGGGAAACCAGTCACGAAACAGCAGGCAAGGGATTGTGGCGCCAGTATAATGCACTACAGCAAGAAACCGATCTGCAACGGGTAATAGATCGGGGGTCTTTGCAGGCTGGCGGTATTTTCAATGGTCTGGAGAATTATACAAGTATTGACTATACCTCCTACGATGCACAATTAGGCTCTATTGGAGGTGGCAATCACTTTGTAGAAGTTCAACGTGTGGCTGATATTACAGAGGGTGCTATTGCCTATGAATGGGGGCTTAAGAAAGATGCTGTTGTGGTGATGATTCATACTGGTTCTGTTAGCATTGGTTATCCAACAGCGATGGCTTTTAAGGACTATCTTACAGACCTGTATCCAACAGGATTGCGAAAACCTGATAACGGAATTTTGCCCTTGCCTATATCTGAGAAGTATGCAGGTTTTGTGGAGAACTTCTTTATGGGTTTATACAACGCAGCCAACTTTGCTTTTGCCAATCGGCTGTTTCTGGGACTGATGATGCAGAAAGTGTTTTCAGAGTTTTTCGGAGAGACGGACTTTCGTTTGCTGTATGATTCAGGCCATAACATGGTATGGCAACAGGAAACCGCTGGCGAAGAATGGTTCCTGCATCGTAAAGGAGCGTGTCCGGCACGAGGTGCAGAACAGCTACAAAACACACCCTTTGCATGGACAGGAGAACCTGCATTGATTCCCGGGTCTATGGGAACCTCATCGTTTATTCTGGCAGGATGTGGCAATGAGCAAAGTAATTTTAGTGCCAGTCATGGTGCAGGGCGTAGTCTATCGCGTGGCGAATCTATGAAATACGATGAGGCTGCCTTTGCAAAGTTTCTGGAAGAGTTTCATATCATTACACCTATTGATCCGGAGAGTACAGAAATCAAATCCAGGCGGGATATACTCCAGAAATGGCACGATGAATTGAAAAAAGAAGCCCCTTTTGCGTTTAAACCTGTACGTCCGGTTATAGATACACAACTGGAAGCTGGTATAGTTCGGCAAGTTGCTGAGACAAAACCCATTTTCACTGTGAAAGGATAGTTTAGCGGGCTATGGATTCTCATAGCCCGTTCTTTAGTATCTTTTAGAGTAGTAGTGAGTATAGTGTTCTCTTCAGCTTTTTTTATTTTTCATTTTGATGCATTTGTAGTTCTTTTATCTTGTAAAAATACTCTAGAAATGTTTTTAGTTCACTGGCACTCCCTTATAGATAAGGGAGTGCCAGTGAACTAAAAACTGTATTCTAAGGTATAGTATAATTAGTAAGCCTGTATTTTATTTGGTAATATGTTGATTTATAAATTTTTATACTATTTAAGGTTTTTTATTTAATTTGAAAAGTGCAAATTTTTTGATTGGATTTTTAGCTCGTTTTTAGTCCGGTTGTGAACTAAAAAATGAGCTAAAAAACCGGTGGTTCAAGTTGGGAAAGTACAATTTTCGAGCGGAGCTAGGATACCTTATCCTATGCCTCACTCCTCTGTTTTAAGGATAAGTCAATTATATTTGATAGCTTATCACAGTCTGAATCACGGATGACACGGATTGGAGAGATTTTCACGGATAGAATGCGTTCCCTTCATTGTGTGTTTTTACGAACGACACCCGGACAATGCCTGTATTCCGCCCCGATGTAGGGTTACACCCATATGTCTTATCGTGTTCCATAACTTTTCCAGAAATGAAGGATTTAAAGAGAGAGCACTGGTTCGAACATCCGTTCGGACCTAGATTGAAAGCAACGTCCGTTGCGTTGGTACAAATTGAGTTAAGTTCAGATGTGTGATTGTACACAAACAGGGTTTTACCCACCAACGCAGCATCCGCTCAATGCTGTCAAGGTAAGGGAGTGTATCTCTTTTTTTCATATTTCTTTATTGTCCTTCTGAAAGAATCTTGTGACAAATAGAGCCCTCTTTGGTTTTGGAGAGAAAGAATTTACTCCAGTCGGAAAAGCCGCCAGTCTTGCCACGAGATTCTTCCAGAAGGACAGATGAGGTAGTGTGAGTGGTTTTCTTACCTTGACAGCATTGATAGGACACGATAAGAGACGTGGGTGCGCCACTACAGATGTCGAATAAACCAGACTAGACGGATAGCAACGGTCTGGGCAACCTGCAAACAAGTCGCCAGTAAGCCAGAACCTGCAATCCAGTTAACGAGATCATACATGAGTCGTCAACTTGCGAACAGGTCAACACAGAAAATTACCTGCATACAGGTTGAAACCTGTGAACAATTGGAGTTCCGGTTGCACAGAGAGCCAACCGGAACTCCAGTTAAAATAAAAAGTAACCAGAGTTCCAGTTAAAACGCAACTTGCGGTGAATTCCGATCAAAATTATTCTGCGGTTTATTCACTGCAAAACTTTTTGTGATTGGAATAAACCGCAATTCATCCATTGACGGAACCAACTGGATTGCTTTTAGGAAAAAATAGTTTGTGCATAACTGACCGCATATATCAAAAGCCAGGTAAAAGAATATGGCTCTCTTTTACCTGGCTTTTGATGAACCAGAGTTCTGATAAAATATAGCATTTCATCAGAACTCTGATTAGAATGGAAAAGTGGATGAATTAATCAAGTAATGTCAGAATATCTTCTTTAGAAAGCGACTTTACAAAGGATTCCTCAGTTGTGATCAGATCACCTGCCAGACGCATCTTGTGTTGCTGCAGAGCCAGTATTTTCTCCTCAACTGTATTTTTGGTAATAAACTTATAGGTAAATACCGTTTGCTGCTGTCCTATTCGGTGTGCTCTGTCAACTGCCTGAGCCTCAATAGCAGGATTCCACCAAGGATCTAATATGAATACATAATCAGCTGCTGTAAGATTAAGTCCTAGCCCACCAGCTTTAAGTGAAATCAAAAAGACCGGAATATCCTCACTCTCCTGAAACAGCTCTACCTGTCCACGACGATCTTTGGTTTGACCATCCAGATATGCGTAGGTGATGTCTTTTTTATCCAGATGATGCCTGATAATATTCAGATGTTTTACAAACTGACTAAATATTAAAATCTTATGATTTTCACTAATACCTGTCTCAAGGCGATGAAGTACATCCTGCAATTTACCTGAGCTACCTGCATAGCTGGGATCAACCATTTTGGGGTGATTGGCAATCTGACGCAACTTGGTAAGTCCCTGGATTAATAATAACTGGGACTTAGCCATTGCTTTTTCATCTATATTCTCCAGAATTTTATTCCGGAAATAAGATTTAGCTTCTTCATACGCTTCCTCCTGGTCAGGTTCCATCTTACAGTACTGAATATGTTCTATTTTCTCTGGCAGATCCTTAGCCACCTGAGACTTGTGTCTGCGTAAAACAAACGGACGAATTATCGCATGTAATCGTCGTAACTTCTGGTCATCATTTCTCTTTTCTATCGGAGTCAGAAATTCATTCCGGAAGAATTGCTCATTACCCAATAGACCTGGATTAACAAATGACATCTGTGACCATAAATCCAGCGTACTATTTTCTATAGGCGTCCCTGTCAATACCAGGCGGTGCCGGCAATGCAGCTCACGTACGGCTTTGGCTACATTGCTCCCAGGATTTTTAATGGCTTGTGACTCATCCAGAATCACATAGTTGAAGAAATATTTTTTAAGCTGCTCAATATCAATACGTACTATACCATACGAAGTAATGATCACATCATAGTTATTGAACTGCTCTACATTTTTATCACGTTGTGTACCAATGTAAGTAAACACTCTCAAGTCAGGCGTAAACTTCTTAGCTTCCAGTTCCCAGTTGTAAACCAGCGAAGTAGGTACAATAACCAGTGAAGGCTGATCTGGGTTACTTTCCTTCTGAGATTGTAACATTGCCAATGCCTGACTGGTTTTTCCTAAACCCATATCATCAGCCAGACATCCGCCAAATCCATATTTCTTCAGGAAATGCATCCAGTTATACCCTGCCTTCTGATAAGGACGAAGCTCTCCTACAAACCCTTGAGGCATGGGTTGATCTTCCAGATGTTCAAATGTTCGCAACTGTTCCAGCTTATTGCTGATGGTTACCTGAGCCAGATTTTCACGATTCAGTTCGGCAACCAAAGCCAGATGATGTTTACGAATACTTACGGTATCACCGCCATCATGATTCTCTGAAAAAGCAATCAACTCTGAATACTGAGTAAGCCATACTTCTGGGATCACCGCAATTTCGCCATTGGGCAATGTAAATTCTCGCTTTTTACGTAGAATCAGATTCCGAAGCTTTATAAACGGCATCTCGTAGTCTCCAAACCGTACAGTAGCGTAGATATCAAACCAGTCACGGTTTTCATTGATCTGTACATTGATACTACTGTTTCCTATAAAGTATTTTTTACCATTGTTTGAACTTTGTTGCAGTTCAAAACCAGATTCTTTTATCAATTCACTATATTCATGCAACCAGGTAAAAGCTTCAGCTTTAGGTAATAACACCCGGCCATGTTTCAATTCAAGTCCTGTTCTCTTTAGAAACTCAATATTCTCTGTTTCCAGTTGAGGCTTTCTGCGAATCCTGTGAAAAATATACGAACCATTACTTTTCTCCAGACTTACACTTACAGGTGCTCCTGTTTCAGAAGCTTTAAACGTAGCATGACCATACCGGAATGACAGATCAAACAAAATCTGGCTTTCGCCATCCTCTTCTTCTGCTACAGCTACATTGCTTCCCTCATCAAAAAGCGAAAGAGCGGTTTGTTTGGCAGTATGAAATTCAGTAAGCAATAGCAAGGGCTTAGGTGCATAGCCTTCAGATTGAATCTCAAATCCTTTTGCATAGACATCAAAAGAAGCAATAAGAGGGGCTACAAACTTTTGATAATAGGTTTCCTCTACACTTTTGGGAATAATGATATTACTTCGGTTCAGGAAAGGACGTAGTTTTTTACCATCTACTTCTTTCGCAAAACTGTACAGTTTGTCATTGAGTACCATCCAGGCAGGTTCATCACACACAATGAACGCATTCTGAAACTGAAAGTTCACTTTCTCACCTGCATATTTGATGGTAGGGAAATAGACTGTTTCCGTTTCATTTCGGCGAAAGTGAAACAGTACAGTTGCTTTTTCAGGAAGTAAGTCCAGCTGTTTCCAGGTGGGATTACCATCACTACCCATGATAAAAACCTGTCTGTCTGTTAGCCTTTCGAGAATCTTTGACTTTTGAGAGTCTACATATCCTTCAATAGCTTGCTGCAGATCTTTGTCTCCCTTCTTAGAGTCATAGGTTTTAAGGAAGAAATCGGTAATACTGATTTTCTTATTATTGAATTTTCGATAGATCACATCCTGTTGAAGAGAATCTGTCCATTCGATCAGTTGAAAATCGGTTTCGTCAAGTCCTGCTGAAAACTCGTCTGCATTTTTTGAAGAAATATTCTGACATTTAAGTGTAAGGGTTCCTTTTTCATTTAGCTGTACGACAAAACTTTCGAATAGATAGCCTAAATATTCGTGTTGATAGATGGAGTAGACAATTTGAAAAGGTTCGGAAGTCGAAACGTTCATAATTGGTTAGGGCAAATGCGTCGCAAAATCTGAAAATTACGGCAAAAACCCTTTCCGTGCAACTGAAATTTTACGTTTTTTGCACAATCTTATTTCAATGGCTCCTTTGGAAAGATAGTAGGGCAGTATACAAAGAAAGAAGATAAACAATCTGGTAATCAAAAAAATATTTTACACATGTTCCTGGTAACAACTACACAAGGACAGATGATTTGGATATGATTCAACCGCCCTATTTACAAAAAGGAAGCAAAGTTGCTCTGGTTTCTCCTGCTAAAACAGTATCCCGTGAAAATGTACTGCCAGCTATTGAGATACTTAAAAGCTGGGGATTAAAAGTTGTCATTGGCAAGTACGCATTTGCAGAACATTTCCAATTTGCAGGAACAGATAAGCAACGTACACAAGACCTGCAAAAGATGTTGGACGACCCAGAGATCAAGGCGATTTTTTGTATACGGGGAGGATATGGGACTACACGAATTATTGATAATCTGGACTTTAATAAATTTCAGCAACATCCGAAATGGATCATAGGGTATAGTGACATTACAGCCCTACACCTACACATTCACAATCTGGGTATACAAAGCATCCATGCTACCATGCCATTACTCTTCACCCGTGATTCGGCACAATCACTACAGACTCTGAAGAGTGCATTAGGGCTGGATAAGACAGATATAAGAGAGTACCCATTGATTGCCAAACGCAAAGGTACAGCTAATGGACAGCTTATTGGGGGAAATCTGTCTCTGATGGTTAGTTGTATTGGTACAGCATCAGATGTAGATACAGCTGGAAAAATTCTCTTTCTTGAAGATATAGATGAGTATCTTTATCATATTGATCGTATGATGATACAACTGAAACGGGCAGGTAAATTACGAAATCTGGCTGGATTAATTGTTGGACACTTTACAGCAATGAAAGACAATGATAAACCTTTCGGTAAAGAGGTCAATGAGATCATATGGGATGCAGTAAAAGAATATAACTATCCGGTATGTTTTGGCTTTCCAACTGGACACGACGCTGAAAACCATGCCCTTGTTTGTGGAAGCACTATTCAATTTACTGTGCATAGCAAACAAGTTAGTTTACTATCCCCTATTATTTCCTGAATTTAATTTTATTCAGGAAGCATGTGCCGCATTGGCAGATGCATTCAGTTTAACGACCAGATCATTCAATGCATCAATCCATGTCTTTCCTGTGCCGGATATATGCAATTGTCTCACCGGATCATAGACATTCAGATTTACAGTTGTACGAAATAACCCTTTTTTTTCGTCAAAAAAATTCGTCCCTTCCATCGGTTTGGTAACATTGAAGCCTATCTCTTGCAGAATCTCTAAAAGATTTTTAGGCATCTTGCGCAAAAAGTGCCAGAATTTCTTCTCCTCTGGAATCCCAACAAAAGTAAAATCATTAAAAAGAACAAATGTGTTCTTTTGTGGATAGTAAATAAGATGCATTATTCCCTAGCTTTTGGTTGGTTTGAGTATGCCTTTTGTTCAATTTTACAGTATCATACTATCATTATTTATATGACACTTTCCAAGGCTTCCAAAAAAGTATGTCAAAGATACTTACTTAATTATCGTTAGCATATCAGATGTAAGATATTAGAGTTTTTTCTGCACGCTAAATGCAATAAATCTACTACAATGATTTCCGGAACAGGTATTTTGTATTTAAATACTAATTATTGGAGCCAACACACTTTGTTTTTGTGATTTAAAATTCTAAAAAGATATAAAAAATCTTTTTTAAGTAACAGATTAATAACACAACCAAAAGTATGCCTGTAAAAGCCTGATGTATGAAATATCGAAAGAATGCAGGTATTTTTTTTGCCCTCCATCGGTTTTGTTTGTTTACTTTCAGTATTGCCTGCTTGAAAACCTAGCTGTGTATTTCTCTTTCAATTACACTTTCACCTTTTTGTAGATATTGTTTTTTAGGAAGAAAGTAGGCGTTGTTAGGGAAATAGATTAGATTTGCAACTTGGCTATCTTATAACTATTGATTCTTTGTTCTCAGTGAAAGAGTGCATTGTTGTTATCCCAACCTATAACGAGATTGAAAATATTGAAGAAATCATCAGGGCAGTATTTGTTCTCCCTGTTTTGTTTCATATTCTGATTGTAGATGATGGGTCTCCGGATGGCACAGCACAAAAGGTAAAAGAACTTCAGGAGGAGTTTCCTGGTCGGTTATTAATGGAACAAAGACAAGGTAAGTTAGGATTGGGAACAGCTTATATACATGGTTTTGGTTATGCGCTCCGGCATGGTTACCAGTATATTTTTGAGATGGATGCCGACTTTTCTCATAATCCTCAAGATTTGTTAAGACTGTATCAGGTTTGTGCGGAAGACGGCTATGACCTTGCCATAGGTTCACGCTATATTACAGGTGTCAATGTAGTTAACTGGCCAATGAGTCGTGTACTTATGTCTTATTGTGCAGGTAAGTATGTACAGTTTATTACTGGAATGCCCATTCGGGATGCAACAGCCGGCTTTAAATGTTATCACCGGAAAGTACTTGAAACCATTAATCTGAATAAGATCCGATTTGTAGGCTATGCGTTTCAGATAGAAATGAAGTTTTCAACCTGGAAATATGGTTTTAAAATCAAGGAAGTACCCATTATTTTTACAGACCGTGCCAAAGGACAATCCAAGATGTCAATCCGGATATTTCGGGAAGCTATTTTTGGAGTGATTCAGATGAAAATCCGAAGCTGGTTTAAGAATTATAATAGTACTGTATAATAAATATACTGATTTATTGTACTATAGTGAGAGTTATTGTGTGAACAAAAACTTTTTCATTTGTTTGTCGTTCAAATACCCATATAAGTAGTTATCGTGCATATGTCACAAAGTAGTACATCAACCAGTCATTCAGAAGAACCCGAACAGTGGGATATTGAAATAAAAGCTAAACCCAGTGTATGGGATATTGATTTACAAGAGTTGTGGAGATACCGGGATCTATTGGCACAGTTTGTCAGACGTGATTTTGTAGGAGCCTATAAACAAACTGTTTTGGGTCCGTTATGGCACCTAGCAGAACCTCTTGCCACCACATTAACGTATGCCTTTATTTTTGGCTCTATATTCAAGATGTCGACCAATGGCATGCCCCGTATCTTATTTTATCTTCCGGGTATAGCTTTATGGACACTGTTCTCTAATACATTGTTAAGTACCGCATCAACTTTTAATGCCAATGCAGGGATTTTTGGTAAGGTATATTTTCCACGTCTTATTGTTCCTATCAATGTTGCTGTTAACTCCCTAATTGCGTTTGGAATGCAGTTAATACTGTTTATTGTTATAATCATTATTTACCTGATAAAAGGGATAGATATTCGCATTACCTGGTTAATCATTTTTACTCCTTTTCTGGCGCTATTAACAAGTTTAATAGGGCTGGGGTTAGGTATGTTGCTTGCGTCTATTACAAACAAATACAGAGATTTAAGCAAACTTGTGACTGTAAGTATGCGCTTACTGATGTTTGCAACACCTATTATTTACCCATTATCTAAGATACCTGAGAAGTATCATTTGCTTATTGGACTTAACCCTATGACAAGTATCGTAGAATGTTTTCGGTATATCTGGATAGGAGGAAATAGCTCCGCAGTATCTGTTGCAATGATCGTGTATAGTATCTTCATTATGTTTTTAGTGCTTATAGCAGGTGCTCTTGTTTTTAATAAGGCTGAGAAAGTTGCCATGGATATGGTGTAAAGTGTTATTCATTTTTGTTAGTTATAGCAATGTCAGTAGTTGTTAAAGTAGAAAACGTTTCTAAAAAATATCACTTAGGCAAAACAGCGACAAACTCTCTAAAAGGTGATTTTCAGAGATGGTGGGCTCGGAAACAAGGCAAAGAAGATCCTTTCTCTAAAGTCGTTGATGCCTCTCAATTACAAGGTGAAGAGTTTTGGGCATTGAAGGATATCAATTTTGAAGTCAGACAAGGCGAAGCCGTAGGCATTATTGGCAAAAATGGTGCGGGCAAATCTACCTTACTCAAAATTCTCTCTCGGATTACACTTCCTACAACAGGTAGTATCAAAATAAAAGGCCGGATCGCTAGTCTTCTGGAAGTAGGTACAGGATTTAATCCAGATTTGAGCGGTAGAGAAAATGTCTATCTCAATGGTGCAATCTTAGGAATGACTAAGGCAGAAATAAACCAAAAGTTTGATGAGATAGTAGATTTTGCCGGAATTGAAAGATTTATAGATACTCCTGTCAAAAGATATTCTTCAGGGATGTATGTCAGATTGGCATTTGCAGTGGCAGCTCATTTAGAATCAGAAATTTTGATCTTAGATGAAGTATTGGCTGTTGGAGATGCAGAATTTCAGAAAAAGTGTTTGGGCAAGATGGATGATGTTGCACATAAACAGGGACGAACTATTTTATTTGTAAGCCATAATATGTTATCAGTAGAAAGCCTGTGTAATCAAGGTGTCTTATTGAAAAAAGGAAAGGTTATTACAACTGGAGGTATCCGAAAGATCATAGATTATTATAATCAGGAAACCGCGCCTGTAGTTGATAAAGCTCTTGCAGAAAGAGAAGACAGAAACGGATCGGGCATCATCAGATTTCATTCTTTTGAATTACGTAACTGGAACAATAACCCAACAGGGAACTTCATAACTGGAAAAAATGCTAAAATAGTCATCTACTTTAAAAATAATGCAAAGAAAAAATTAAAGAATTTTTTTATAGCGTTGGGTATTAACAATGCTCAAGGACAAAGAATTACAAATCTCAACAGCGAAATTACTGGTAATGTATACTCCGATGTTGCTGAAACTGCACAAATAGTTGAAGTAAATATTGACAGACTTCCTTTTACTCCTGGTAAGTATGAAGTCACTTTGTATTGTACAATAGATGGACAAGTAGCTGATTGGGTTAATAATGCCTTTAGCTTTTATGTAGAACCAGGAGATTTTTATGGAACTGGGAGATTAATACCTGAAAACCAGGGTAATATCCTAATAGAACACAGCTTCAAAATCACAGAAAAATTAGAAGTATTGCAATGAGAAAAAATAAAAGTTTAGCAATTTCACTACTGTCTTCTTTCTTTAAATTATTCAATAAAAGAATAGTTATTTATCCTTTAAATTATAAAGCAAAAGAAGTTCCCCTAAGTTCTCAGATAAAACCGCTGCCAGGCTATATTTCAATCATTGATGAAGATTATGGCCATGCTAAAAGTTTGCAACTTCAACAATGTGTAGATAAAAATACGAATCCTTTACCATGGTTTACGTATCCTGCTATTGAGTATCTCAAACAACTGGACTTATCTCAGAAAACTGTTTTAGAATGGGGGAGTGGTAATTCTTCACTTTTCTTCTCGTCTTTAGCTAAAAAAGTATATAGTATTGAGCACAATGCTGATTGGTATGAAAGGGTGAAAGGTTTTAAGATTGCCAATCAAACAATTGTAAATGCAACAGAAGAACAATATGTGGATGCAATCAAAAAATTTGATACTAAATTTGATATAATTATTGTTGATGGTATTTTGAGGAATGAGTGTGCATCTATCGCACATGATTTTCTGAATTCAGGTGGACTCATCATATTAGACAATTCGGATCGCCATCCTGACATAAGCAAAGATTTGCGAGTAAAAAACCTTATTCAGGTAGATATGCATGGTTTAGGGCCTATTAACAATTATACATGGACTACCTCATTTTTCTTTACAAGGGATTTTAATTTTTTACCTCTGAATGATATCCAACCTGTTATTCCAATTGGTGGTGGGTATTAGATTAAACCTTTTTGAAGTATATGTTGCTTAAAAAGCTAAAAAAGCTACTGTTCCTCTCCAAAGTACCTTTGGATACGAGAAATTCATTTGCATTAAATGAGTTAGATAAAAAGCTATATCCTTATCTTAAATTCAGAAATGGCTTCTATATCGAAGCAGGTGCCAATGATGGTATAACTCAGAGCAATACCTTGTTTTTTGAAAAATATCAAAATTGGAAGGGATTGCTCATCGAACCTATACCTGAAGTATATGAAAGATGCAAGGCTAACCGCCCTAAGGCCATTGTGGAAAACTATGCATTAGTTCCTTTTGACTTTAAAGAATCTTTTATTGAGATGCGGTTTTCAAATCTTATGTCTCTGGTCAAAGGGGCAATGAAAACAGAAGAAGAAGAGTTAAATCATATTGCTAAAGGATGTGATGTTCAACAAGTACACACATATGAGGTTAAGGTTCCTGTTGCTACTTTAAGTAGTTTGCTTGAGAAACATCATATTAAAAAAATAGATTTGCTATCATTGGATGTAGAAGGGTTCGAACTGTCTGTTTTAAAAGGAATTGATATGAAAAAGCATGCTCCTAAATATATTTTGGTAGAAGCTCGCTTTCGGGAGGAAATTGATGCATATCTTTCTTCGTGGTATCTACCTATTGCACAGTTAAGCCATCATGATATATTATACAAAAAGAAATCATTCTGGCAAAACTTATGGAATTAGCTCCCATTATACTTTTTGTCTATAATCGACCTTGGCATACACAGCAAACATTGATTGCATTGGCCCAAAATCATTTGGCATCGGAGTCGATTTTGTATATCTATGCTGATGGACCAAAGAATGATGCTTCACCAGAAGTTCTTGAAAAGATTAAGGAGACAAGAAATGTAATCCGGCAACAACAATGGTGTAAAGAAGTTCATATTGTTGAGAGTGAAGAAAATAAGGGCTTAGCAGACTCTGTGATTCAGGGTGTTACAGAAACAGTAAACAAATATGGTAAGGTTATCGTACTGGAAGATGACCTGATTACTTCACCTTTCTTTCTTCACTATATGAATGAAGGGTTGGAAATGTATCAGTCTGTTTCTAATGTATATGCCATAAATGGGTATATGTTTTCTGTAGATACAGCAGAAATAGATACTTTTTTGTGTCCATTAGCTACCAGTTCGTGGGGATGGGGTACCTGGACAGAGAAATGGAAAGCGTTTGATCGGGATACAACCTATAAAAGCATCATTCAGAAAAATCCATTAATCAGGCAACGATTTAATTTTGCCGATTATGACTATGCGGCAATGCTGGACAATACCAACTCCTGGGCAATCCGATGGTACTACTCCGTTTTTATGCGTAATGGCTTAGGCCTTTTTCCAAGTAAATCATTGGTTAAAAATATAGGAGTAGATGGGAGTGGTGTTCATTCTGATATTGAAACAGATGAAACATTCCCGCAAGAGTTATTTTTAGAGAAAATACCTCTGATTTATAAAGATTCTATCAACATTTACTTTTATGACAAGTTATTAGAAAGATTCTTAGATAATAAAAGAAATGTAGAAGAGGAAGAAACTGCTAAATCCGGAGATAAAGTTGATAATAACATATTCAAATCCCTAATGAAGAAGATAGTTGGCTCTTTTTTATAAATGTCATCCAAATTCTAATTTTACGTTTTAGAGATTATAGAACCTTGATAAGAAAAGGAGATGATACATACATTTACAAGATATATCTTAAGAGGATTATTAAAACATAATCAGGATTTAATCTATAAAATTATCCTAAACCAAAAGGAAGTATCACAAAAAATCATAAATAATAACATCGACTCTATAGAAGAGGCAATAGATAACAATAAAATAGATAAATGTTTAAAACAGGTTACTTTAGCTCCTTCAAGTCGTTTTTACAAACAAGCTACAGTCTTTAACCTACAGAATGATAGAAAAAGAATTATTATTGGAGAGAATACTCATTTAAGAGGTAATTTACAATTATTTGCATATGGAGGATATCTTACAATTGGTAATAATTGTTATATAGGTGAGAATAGTTATATATGGTCTGGGGATAGAATAGATATAGGTAATAATGTGCTTATCTCTCATAATGTAAGTATAATAGATTCAAATTCACATGAGTTAAATCATCTTGAAAGAGCTACAGGTTATTTGACAATTATCAATGAAGGACATCCAAAAGAAAAAGGAAGTATATTAACTGCACCAATAAAGATAAAAGATCACGCTTGGATTAGTTTTAATTCAATCATTTTAAAAGGAGTCACTATTGGAGAAGGAGCTGTAGTAGCAGCTGGTAGTGTGGTTACGAAAGATGTTCCAGACTATGCATTGGTAGCTGGTAATCCGGCAAAAATAATTAAGTACCTGAATCAAAACTAGGATGACTTGGGAAGAAACCATACAATACATACGAACACAGCCAGAATATAAAGAACTGGTAGAAAAAGCATATCTTGAGGAAGATCTCAATCTTAACCTGACTCGTTTCCGACAAAGTGAGGAGTTTATAGAAACACTCCGCTTACTTAGAGAATATGCACCTCAAGGAAAAAAAATACTGGATGTAGGAGCAGGAAACGGAATCTCAAGTATTGCATTCGCATTAGAAGGCTATGAGGTTATGGTGATAGAACCAGACCAAAGTGAAACCGTTGGTGCAGGAGCTATCCGAAAATTAGCAAAGCATCATTCTCTCGCCAACGTAGAAGTACACACTGTATATGGTGAAGGTATTCCATTTAACTCGGAGAGTTTTGATATTGTATATGCACGACAAATGATGCATCATGCCCATAACCTAGATCAGTTTACTGCAGAAGTGTATAGGGTATTGAAGCTGCAGGGCATTTTTATGACGGTAAGAGATCATGTAACCAATACTCCTGCTGAAAAAGAAGCCTTTTTGCAAGCCCATCCCTTACAGAAGTTTTATAATGGTGAAAATGCATTTAGTCTAAGTGAGTATACCACTAGTTTCAAGAAAGCCGGTTTTAAGATTGTAAAGATCCTTACCCACTTTGATTCTGTTATTAATTATTTTCCAATGACTCAGAATGAGTTTAAGGAACATCAGTTAAAATTTAAGAGAGAAAAAATTAAAGCTTTTGTTAAAAAGCTGGGTATATGGAGTAAACTTCCTCTACTTGTAAAGGCATATTCCAAGTATATTTATCGCAAGAATATAATTCCTTTTGACGAGCAACAAATCCCTGGCCGGTTATACTCCTTTTTATCTAAAAAGCAATGAATATACTTATAATAGGAGCTAACGGTTTCATAGGGAGGGCTGCTACTCATTTTTTTTTAGAAAAAGGTTACGATGTTTCAGGCTGTGATATTGCCTATTATCCGGGGCACCCTATTTCTCCTACCGACTTTACAGTTATAGATAGTAACCATCCGGATTTTGGTATTGCCTTCAAAAAGCAACATTTTGATTATTGTATTAATGCCTCTGGAGCTGCTCATGTAGGATTGTCTTTTGCTAACCCATTGGAGGATTATCGGCTTAATGTATACAATGTTTTTAGTATACTTGAGTCCATCAGATTATACAATTCAACATGCAAGTTTGTTAATTTATCCAGTGCAGCTGTTTACGGCGATCCACAATATCTTCCTATTAATGAGTCACATCCTCTCTCGCCTCTTTCTCCCTATGGCTGGCACAAAGTTCAGAGTGAGAATATATGTAGAGAATATGTAGAACTCTTTGGAGCACAAGCCTGTAACCTACGTATTTTTTCTGCATATGGCCCCGGACTACAAAAACAATTATTCTGGGATCTCTACCAGAAAGCACGTAAAAGTACTTCTATCACGTTATTTGGTTCAGGTAAAGAATCAAGGGATTTCATTTATATAGAGGACTTGTTATATGCAATTGAATGTGTGCTTCAGAATGGACAGTTTAAAGGAGAGGCTATTAACATTGCAAACGGGAAAGAAATTACAATAGAAATGGCAGCCTCTATCTTTTATAAGGAATGGAATCCCTCTATTGAGATTAATTTTTCAGGTGAGCATAAACCCGGTGATCCGGTTAACTGGTGTGCAGATATAACCAGGCTTATATCCATGGACTATAAGCAACAAGTTTCCTTTGAATCAGGTATTAAACACTATATAGAATGGCTAAAAGAAAGAAAGTAAGTATTATTTTTTCTGATGATCTTAATGCATGGACGGGGGGACTGTATTACAATATAAATTTAATTCAGGCATTAAAAACTCTTCCTGATCGAAAAAAGCCTTACATAGTTATTTTTTCAGATGAAAAGACATATGAGCTCATCATTTCTTTAGAATATCCTTATATAACTCATGCATCTTCTTTAAGATTCTGGAGCGGTGATCCAAAATACAGTTTCTCTGAAAAAGTAATTAATAAGCTAAGCTTTACTGTATTGGGTAAAGCTCTTATAAAAAAGCCAAAACAAGAGCCCAAGCCTACTACAGAGGATCTGGGTAAGTTATTTCCTCTTAGGTCTGACAAAATATATATTCCTTTTCATGACAATACCTATACCAAAGAGCATTTCTTTTTAGTACCAGCTGATTTCTTTTCCATGGTACCCAAAATTTATTGGATACCAGATTTTCAAGAACATTATCTTCCTCAGTTTTTTTCAGCAGAAGACATTGAAATTCGGAAGAAGAATCAAAATGCCATTGCTCAGTCTGGTTCAATGGTTGTGTTTAGCAGTAAAGATGCATTAAAGGATTTTCATAGCTTTTTTCCGCATTCAAAGAACAAAACACATGTCATTAACTTTGCAGTATCACATGAGGATTATTCAGGGTTAAATATTGATGTATTACGCCAAAAGTATAATCTGGATACTCATTATTTTTTCTCGCCTAATCAGTTCTGGGCTCATAAGAATCATATTATTGTTTTGAAAGCAATCCGGGTTTTGCTTGAAAAAGGACTGAATAATTTTATTGTTGCTTTTTCTGGAAAGGAAAGTGATTACAGAAATCCTGACTATTTTCAAAGTCTTAAAGATTATGTTAAAACAAATGGATTAGAAAAGAATGTTAGATTTTTGGGCTTTCTAGATCGTAAAGAACAGTTAAAATTAATGCAGAATGCCATTGCAGTTGTGCAGCCTTCTTTGTTTGAAGGATGGAGTACAGTTGTCGAAGATGCTAAGGCGATGAATCAATACCTGATTGCTTCAGATATAGATGTACATAAAGAACAGCTTGATCGCAATGCAGTTTTCTTTAATCCACAAAACGAAAATGAATTGGCAGAGAAATTGATTATGTTTTTAGAAACGCCTCCTCAAAAACAAAATGTGGATTATAGCAAGAATATTCGCAAATTTGCAGAAGATCTGATAAAGATATTATAACTAATTAGCACTCATCACAACTATTGAACAATAGATTATCGTATGAAATGAAAGCTAAATCTTAGCATAAAATTCGTTTTAGAAAATGCAAAAGAGCCGAAAGTAAGTCAAATCTATCTTACACCTATTGGATCTGCCCAATCAAAGCTATAAAGTAATAGTGCGCTCTCAACAGGAGTTTTACTTGATAGTATAGGATTGCGAAACATCTTACAGCTATTTATACTAACAAAACTAACTATTTCTAATACATTCGTATATTATTCAAGCATGCTTGAATATAAACATTTTTACCATGTTGACCACAAGTAACGATCCTTCTGCTTTTCCTAAAATTTCAGTCATTACACCTAGCTATAATCAGGGGCAGTATATAGAAGAAACTATTCAATCAGTTCTTGGACAGTATTATCCTAACCTGGAGTATATTATTCTAGATGCAGGCAGTACAGATAATACGGTTTCTATCATAAAAAAATATGAGTCTCAAATTTCATACTGGCATAGCAAAAAAGATAATGGACAGGCATCTGCTATAAACGAAGGGCTCAACATGGCAACTGGAGATATTCTCTGCTGGCTTAATTCAGATGATATGTTTATGCCAGGTACTTTACATTTTATTGCCAAGCAACTCAATATTAATAAAAAGGAATTAGTATTTGGTAATTGTTGCCATATGACTGAAAATACGCATACTATGATCGGAAGTGATGTAGTATTATGGGCAAGGTATAGAGATCTGAAGTGTTATGATTATATTATCCAGCCATCAAGCTTTTGGACACGTAAGCTTTGGGAGGCGACAGGGCCGTTAAATGAATCATTGCATTATGTATTGGATTGGGATTGGTATATACGAGCACAAAAAGCATCTGATAAGTTTACTGCAGTAGAAAGATATCTTTCTATTTACAGAATACATCCATTACATAAGACAGGCTCCAAAGATACAAGACGCTATGAAGAATTTAAATGGATATATAAAACCTATCTGAATGAAAAGATAGTTCAATATTTTATAAGTTTAGTGGAAAATAAATCCTTAAATCGTTTAACCAAGAAATTGATAAATAAGAAACGAGTTCTCTGGTACAAACGTTTCGTAACCCTTACGAGAAGAGGAATGCCTAATAACCAGCTAAGAGATATTGCAGAAGTAGTTCGCTATAATTTCTAATGAAATAGGCTCCGATTTATTCAAACACTTGAAAACATACTATTTAATGACATAGTCCTTGGAAAACATTAAAACCATAACGATTATAACACCATCCTTCAATCAGGGACAATTCATATCAGAAACTATTGAGTCTATTCTAAAACAAACAGGTGATTTCTATATTGATTATATAATTATAGATGGCGGATCATCTGATTCAACAATGGATCAGGTAAAGAAATATGAGTTGATTCTCAAGGAAAACTGTGTAATAAA
Organism: Xanthocytophaga flava; assembly: GCF_030068545.1. Lineage (NCBI taxonomy): Bacteria > Pseudomonadati > Bacteroidota > Cytophagia > Cytophagales > Rhodocytophagaceae > Xanthocytophaga > Xanthocytophaga flava. Next base: position 88,933 of record NZ_JASJOR010000023.1, read on the forward strand.
GGAATATAATGGACTTAACTTTTACATTTCTTCAACGGATTCTGAATTTAACAAATGTAAAGGTATTAGCTATCGATGGAAAAGTGAATCTGACACTGGCCAAGCCAATGCTATCAATAAAGGATTCCAAATGGCCAAAGGAGACATTGTTGCATGGTTGAACTCTGACGATGTTTATGTAGATTCATTGTGTATTGAGAAGGTTTTTATGTTTTTTAGAAATACACCGGATGCATGCTTTATCTATGCGAAAGGGTATCGCACAGATAAAAACCTTAAGATTATGCATGAAGAAAGCTATGTAACACAATATCAAGTCAATGATCTGAGAGAGATTGACTATATACTTCAACCTTCAGCCTTCTGGAAAACAGAGATCCTAAAAACGGTAGGCCTACTTGATGAGCACCTACATTATGTATTTGACTGGGATTATTGGATTAGATGCAGTGAAAAATACCAGCTTTATTTTATGGATGAGTTCATCTCTTTTAACAGAATATATTCTTCTAATAAGAGCAGTAAAGGAGATCAAAAACGTATAGAAGAAATAGTATCGTTTCTTATTAAACATAATTCTTTCACACAAAGATCTTTCGAAGTCTATATTCATGAACATTATACATCCATCATTAACTCTCTCACCTATAAAAATGATTTTTTACAAAAAAGTATTGACAAACTGACCAATAACTGGATGATCAGATTTTACATTAGACTGAGGAGGAAAGTAAATAGTTTATTTTAGGTTACTTGTAGTATTAATCAACTATTTCTAGTCTGTATGAATATCAAGAGAATCCAAGAAGTATACAAGATATGTAAACAATCAGAATCTAATTTTATACTGGTTTTCTTGAAATATATATACTATTGGGTAAATGAGAGAAATATTATATCCCATCAGAGTGCTACTATTAGAGGCTGGAAGAATATTTCAACACATGGTCTTCTTAAAATAGGTGTCGACTACATAGGTTTTACTCATAACAAAGATGTAACTTTTCTCAATATATATGGAAAGATTATAACGTTTGATAACGTTTCAATTGGTAGAGGATGTAGGTTTGACATAGGAGGCAAGGCAATTGTAAAGATTGGAAAGGGAACATATATAAATCCATTTACAAAAGTGATTATTATGCATGGACTGGAAATTGGTGAATATTGTGCTATATCATGGGATTGTCAATTTCTTGATGAAGATTTTCATGAAATCCAATATGAAGGAAAGAAGTCTTCAGATTCTAATATAATACATATTGGAAATAAGGTCTGGATAGGATCAAATGTGGCTATTTACAAAGGAACAACTATTCCCAATGGTTGTGTAGTTGCATCTAATTCGGTTGTGAAAACAAAGTTTGAGGAGGAAAATGTATTGATTGCAGGGAATCCGGCAAAAATTATCAAACGAAATATTTACTGGTAAAAGAAAGAACACCTTATATTCAAGGTTTATTTTAAGTATGACTTATTTGAATACATTACTCTACGTTTACATAACAACCCCAAAAGAAGTACCTCACTTGTGAGGTAGCTTAAGCTTGCTACTAAGAAAGTTAGATATAGATAGCAATCACTCTAAAACAAATTTTTTATCTTGTCATGCCTCTTCCTCCTAAAGTATCTATTATTTTACCTAACTTAAACAGTTATCCTTTTATCAGTGAACGCATAGAGACCATTTTACACCAAACTCTAGCAGAATGGGAATGTATTGTTATTGATGGATATTCTAATGATGGCTCCTGGGAGTTACTAACAGAAGTTGCAAGCAAAGACACAAGATTTCATCTCTATCAGTTTCCTCCTAAAGGACCCTATGATGCATGGAATAAAGGAATTGATAAATCAACAGGCGAATATATTTACATTGCTACCAGCGATGATACAATGGTCTCGCAATGTATTGAGCAAATGGTGTCTGCACTTGACAAACATCAGGTATGTGATATTGCTCATTGTAATCTAAGAGTGATAGACGAACAAGGTGAAGCATCTTCATTATTAGACTGGGACGATGTCCCAATTTATTTCGATGGTCTTATTCAGACAAATCAGTCCAATATACGATATGCACCCTATGATGGCTTGGTACATTGTGCAGAAGGAGGTGTTTATATGTCAATTACTCAACTATTAATCCGTAAACGTTTATTTGAAAAGATCGGACTGTTCTTAACAAATTATGGATCAATTGCTGATTTTGAGTGGACAATGAGAGCTTCTCTTCTCTATCATACAATTCATATCCCCAAGTATCTGGCAACTTGGCGCATTCATCCCAAACAAGCGACATCGTTTGCATCTTTACAGACAATAGAACATCAACGCAGAATTTGTAAATTAATTGATATTGCATTTGCAAAAGCTTTGCAAATTAATCCCAATACGTTAAAAGGAATAGATATTAATAAGTTTAGAGTAGGAAAGCAACTAGGTGTACTTGAAAACGACTGGCGCAAAGCAAAAACTAAACGAGCCAAAATCCTGGTGCTTCTGGAATGGTACAAGAAAAATTCTTACTTGGTTAAGCTTTTCATCAAGAGAATGATTAAAAAGGATTATAAACCTATTCATCCTATTCAATACATAAAACAACAGATTAGCTTTTATCATCTGGAGCATAATGTTACAATAGTAGAATAATATATTTATCCAGGGAGATCACTAATTGATAGCATAAAATAAAACCATACTTTATGATAGGAGGCGAAAAAAGAATTTTAATTATATATCCATACAATTTTTTGAAACGACAGAGTGGAGTTGATACAAGATATTATGAACTAATTGCTTATCTGAAAAACAGAGGTTTCAGTATTGATCTCTGCTGTAGTCAGATACAAATCACCTCAACAGATAAAGAAGAACTCGAAGCAAGTTCCTTTATTGATAATGTATTTATTCTTGACTTTAGCGAAAAAGGGAGGAAAAAAGGAAAAGAGACAAAGAACGGAAGGAAAGACAGTTTCAGAAGCAATCTTATCGTTCGATCATTGATGTTTCTTTCCAGAAAACTGGCAACTTTAGCCAACAAGATATCACCTCAGCTACCCCCTCAGCAGAAATATGCATACGAGAATCTGCCCAACATGGTCAGTCAGGAAATGAAAGACCAGTTTTTGCAGATTCTTTCATCAAAGAATTATAACTATCTTCTAATAAGTTATGTATACTGGGCAAATCTGGTACTTGATATTCCTCTTACTAATATTACTACACTTTTGGGTATTGAAGACTCGGCAACATTACAGGCATTTTATCTAAGTAATGGTAATATTAGGATCGGAAATCTTTTAGAAGAGGAAATAAGGCGTGTGAACTTATTTGACAAAGTGCTTTGTATTTCTGATGACGAACGCATATTTTTCTCCCAGTTTACAACTAAGCCTGCATTCTTTTACATTCCACAATTTTTTCACAAACGTTCTCTTCTTTCAACAACAGAGCTTTATTCGTATGATATACTCTTTATAGGAAGTGATAACATTCATAATCAAAAAAGCATAAGTTGGTTTTTTGATTATGTTTACCCTCTTCTAAATCCACAATATCAGCTATTAATAGTAGGGAATATTACCAGCTATATAGGTGATTATCCTAATGTAACAAAGATTAAATTTGCAGATAATCTTGATTTCATATATGAAAAAGTAAAGTTATCCATTTGCCCCATGTTACAGGGAACTGGTATGAAAATAAAAGTAGTGGAAGCACTATCTTACGAAAAGCCAGTTGTATGTACTAGTAAAGGTGTAGATGGGTTTAATCAAAAGAGAAATAATGGTTGCATTGTTACAGACCTTCCAGAGGAATTTGCTCAAGCCATTACAAATCTTCTGACAAATGAAGCTTTTTATCATGAACAAAAATCAACCGCAAAATATTTTTTTGAGGATAACTTTGAATATAAAGCTGTTGGAAAAGTACTTGATTCTGTATTCAAATAAGATACAGGAAAACAGAGTTAAATAATATTTCACTAATACAAAGCAACCTTAAATACCATGAGAGTATTATTTGACCACCAGATTTTTGAAATGCAGCGAGTTGGAGGTATATCAAGATATTTTTTTGAGCTTATAACAGAGTTGTCTACCTTAGGTATAGAATGGCAATTGCCTATTGAGTATTCAGAAAACCAATATTTAAGATCATTATCTACAGAAATAAAAAAATTTCCTCCAGAAATTCGTGACTTCTTACCCGATTTAAAATTCAGAGGCAAAAAGTATTTATATAAACTAAAAGAGAAGGTAAATCCAACACCCGATTTTAAGTCAGTAAATAAGCAAAAAACAATAAAAGCATTAAAAGAGGGCAATTTTGATGTCTTCCATCCTACTTATTATGACGATTATTTTCTGGAATATCTGAATGGAAAGCCTTTTGTACTAACAGTACACGATTTTACACATGAATTATATCCAGAGTTCTTTCTCAAAGATCCATACATGGTAAAAAAGAAAGTTCTTTTAGAAAACGCCGCCCATATTATAGCCATATCACATACAACCAAAACAGATGCTATTAATTTCTATAATGTCCCTGCAGAAAAAATAACCGTTTGTTACCATGGTAATTCACTTACAGGCATACCTAAACCTATAGATATCCCTACCAGATATTTTTTATATGTTGGAGGGAGAGACACATACAAAAACTTTTATTTCTTCTTACGAGCAATCTTACCAATAGTGAACCAGGATAATACGATCAAGATTTTGTGTACTGGAAAACCTTTTTCATTAGCAGAGAAGAAATATTTTACAGATTTAGGCATTAATGAAAGGCTAGTTCATATAGCAGTAAATGATGCAGAATTATCTTTTCTGTATCAGAATGCCATTGCTTTTGTATATCCTTCTTTGTATGAAGGATTTGGAATTCCCATATTAGAAGCATTTCAATATGGCTGTCCTGTTATTGCCTCTAATACTAGCTCACTTAAAGAAATAGGAGGTGATGCAGTTGCATACTTTTCACCTAAAGATCAAGTCTCTTTACAAATTACCATATCATCACTATTATCAGACTTATCATTCCGTCAGCAATTAGTTGCTCAGGGCTATGAGAGAGTTAAACAGTTTTCATGGAGAGACACAGCTATTACTACTAAAAATGCATATACTATTGCATTAAGGGCTAGTATATCTTAAAGCCTCTCAATTTTAGTTTTCTCAAATTATTTATAATTGTGTCTTTAATGAATCCACCTCTCTTAAGCATTATTACACCTGTTTTCAACAGCAAAGAGTTTATTCACTTATGTATTCAGAATGTTGTACAGCAGAACTGTTCAAGCTTAGAACATATCATTGTGGATGGAGGAAGTACAGATGGAACTGTTGAGATAATAAGAGATCTTGCAAAGGAATATTCACATATTCGTTGGATATCTGAGAAAGACAAAGGTCAGTCAGATGCGATGAATAAAGGTATTGAATTAGCAAATGGAAGTGTTATTGGTTTTTTAAATGCGGATGATTACTATGAACCGGAAGTATTGAATCGTGTTTGTGAGTTATTCCAAACTCTTCCAAAAAATTCTTTTGCTGTTGCAAATTGTCGTATATGGCAAACCGAAGACTCTTTTCATCTGAATGAGCCCAAGGATTTAAGGTTTATTTCTTTGGTCAAAAAGAAAAGCGTTCATCCATATAATCCAGTAGCTTATTTTTATCATAAAGCATTGCATAAAAAAGCTGGTTTATATGATATCAATGACCACTACTCAATGGATATTGACTTCATTCTCAGAGTTGTCAGAAAAGCACACTGCTATTATTTTAATGAAATATGGGGCAATATGCGTTTCCTGCCAGGCTCAAAAACGTTTGAAGATAATCAACAAGGACAAGCCATTAAAAGATTAAAGGATGTATTAAAAAAACATTGGGATCTGGCGCCATTTTGGATCAAGTGGAAATACAATATTACTCCTTATATTCATAAACTTACGGGGAACTTATTCCATGAGCGTGAATAAAGGGATTTAAGATTCATCTCTTGTAAAAAATCCAGCTTTCGGCTACCTTCGTTGTCAGAATTTTACTCTCGTTTTTTATGCAACAGTATCATGATTTGATGCGTCATATTTTGGAGCATGGCGCCCGTAAGGAAGATCGTACCGGCACAGGTACATTGAGTGTTTTTGGTTATCAAATGCGGTTTGATCTGAATGAGGGATTTCCTTTGGTGACAACCAAAAAAGTTCATATGAAGTCTGTGGTCTATGAATTGCTGTGGTTTCTAAAAGGTGATACCAATATTAAATATCTAAAAGATAATGGAGTGAGTATCTGGGATGAATGGGCAGATGCCAATGGAGAGTTAGGACCTGTATATGGAAAACAATGGCGTAGCTGGGAAGCTGCAGAGGGCAAAGTAATTGACCAAATCTCAGATGTTATAGCACAGATTAAGAAGAATCCTGATTCACGACGTCTGATTGTAAGCGCATGGAATGTTGGCGAGATTAGCCAGATGGCATTGATGCCATGTCATGCCCTATTCCAGTTTTATGTAGCCAATGGAAAGTTGTCTTGTCAGCTATACCAACGCAGTGCTGATGTGTTTCTGGGAGTTCCTTTTAATATCGCTTCTTATGCTTTGCTTACCCATATGATTGCCCAGGTTTGTAATCTGCAAGTAGGTGACTTTATCTGGACAGGTGGGGATACTCATTTGTATCTGAATCATTTAGAACAGGTAGAGCTACAGCTATCCCGAGATATCCGACCTTTACCTACACTAAAGATCAATCCGGATGTGAAAGATATCTTTGCCTTTAACTATGAAGATATTATTGTTGAAAACTATAATCCACATCCTGGTATAAAGGCTCCAGTAGCAGTATAAAAAGATTCTTTTTAGCACACTCACAGTCTGCATTTATAAAACAAACCATTCTTGACCAGAAAATATCTTCTTGCTATAGCAGGCATTGTCATTGTGGGAATTGTTGGATTTGGAGCTTACCAATGGTGGCTTAGTCGTCAACTTTCTCCTGCATGGGTTGCAGTGCCTATACATTCGCTACTCGTTGTTGAAGCAGATAATCCTTTGAATGTGGTTTCAGACTGGAAGAAAAATGATATAGGGCAGCAAATACAATCGCTTCCCTATTTTCAAACACTTCTTTCCCGTTTGAATATACTGCAGAAATATCCGGAAAGTAAAGACATTCTTCTAAAGAAGAAGATTCTTATGTCGTTACATGTAACAACCCGTAACGATTTTGATTACGTTTTTTATATTCCCTTAAGTGAACGGGAAAAAGAAAGTACACAAAAACTAATCCAGCAATTTCGTTCTAACACTGGCTTTCGGACAGATACAAGGACTTTTGGTGACTATCAGATCACAGACATTACCGATCAATCTTCCCGGCAATCATTTTCTTTTATTTTTACAGATGACTTATTGATTGGTAGTTACACTTCTTTTCTGGTAGAAGATGTGATACGTAAACTCAATGAAGGAACTGTTAATAGGGATACACAATGGAATAACTGGAACAAGGTTGCGTCAGTATCTAAAGGTCCATTACAGGTATATGTAAATCTATCTGTCACACCAAGGTTAGTACAGCTATTTACCAACTATTCATCAGATGCAGGTTTCCTCTCTACATTGGGTCTGTTTGCAAACCTGGAGTTGACTCAGGATAAAAATAGTATTCACTTAAAAGGAAATACTCATCTCAATCCGAAAAGTAATCAAATCAATTATTTAACAATGTTTCAGGAGCAGGAAGCTCAACCTGTGTCCTGTTTGTCCATGATTCCCAATCAAACAGCGATACTGTATCACTGGACTTTTAGCAAGCCTCAGCTTTATTTTAAGAAACACTACCAATACGATTCCTTGTATCATTCTATCTCTCGTCCCAGGTATTTTTCGTGGATAGCAAATGAAATGGCATTAGCCATTGTGGAGACAACAGGGAGTCAACCAGATCGTCTCCTTTGTGTACGAACTAATGATGTATCCAATGCCGCTAAACAACTTAGAGAGGTTGCGATACAATATGATGAGGGGAATGAAAAATCTTCTTATCAGGAAAAATACAAAGGTGCGGCTATTCATCAAATATATAAACCGGAATTTCCTTCAAGTGTATTTGGCAATGAAGTTAATGGCTTCCCTCAATGCTTTTATACCATTATTAACCAGTATGTTGTATTTGGCAACTCTGTACAAAGCCTTAAAAACTTACTAGATATACGAGAAACCGGAGACGTGTGGAGTCAGTCTGCAATCAAACGCAATTTATTTAAAAGTGAACATTCAGCATATTTCACTATTCAGATAGATGTAAGCCATGCATGGTCATTATTTTACCAAAAGGCAGCTCCTCACTGGCAGCAGATTATGCAACAATACAGCAGTTCACTAAAAGATTTCGAACATCTGACAATGGGGTTTTATAGTGAACACAGTAATACCTTTGAAACAGAAATAACAGCACATTATCGCAGTAAGCCTATTGCGTCATCTGTCGCCAATACATTCTTTGTTTCCTGGAAAACGACAGCTGACACCCTACTTAGAATGTCACCAATATTGGTGCGCAGTCACATAAACCACAGTAGGGAAGTAATAGTACAAGATGCAGCAAACCGAATGTATCTTGTTAATCAATCGGGTCAAATCTTGTGGCGTAAATGGATGGATAGTCCGATACAATCGGAAATCTATCAGATTGATTATCTTAAAAATAATAAACTGCAATATCTGTTTACTACAAATCACCAATTGCATATATTGGATCGTAATGGATCGCCAGTAGCTCCATTCCCAATAAAAATACCTGCCACCACCAATCTCCATACGTTATCTATGGTAGACTATGATGGAAATAAAGAGTATAGGTTTCTGGTATCTGACATGTTAGGGAACCTGTACATGTATAATAAAGCAGGAGCTATTTTAGAAGGGTGGAACCCGCTTCATACAGGATATCGATTAGAGTGTACACCTCAGCATGTACGCATTCAGGACAAAGACTATTTTGTGATTTTGCAAGCCAATGGAAAACTCACGTTGCTTAATCGCCGTGGACAAGTCTATCCGGGCTTCCCTGTAGACCTTAAAGCGCGTACAGAAAGTCGTTTTTTAGTGGAAACAGGATTATCCCCCGAGCAAACCCATATTGTTATTGTTACCAAAGAAGGAGAGATTATTTATACAGACTTTACCGGTAAAATCACAACACGTAAGCAATTATATCATACATCAGGCAACAATGTATTTCGTATGTGTCTAGAACCCAAGCATAAGGACTGGGTTATTGCCAGACTTGAAAATCGCACTATTGCTATTCTGGATAAAGAAGGACAGTCACTTTTTGAAACAGCAGCGAATCTCTCAGATAACAATGAAGTTCAGTATTATAACTTTGGAGCAGGTTTACGCATTGTAGCTATAACTAACCCTGTTGCTAAAAGTACCACACTTTATACTATTACAGGAAGTGTTATCGGAAAAACACCTATTCATAGCAGTAGCCCTATTGCAGCTGTGTATGTAGATGCATATGATAAGTTATTAGTCTATCATACTATTGATAGGCAGATCGAGGTATTATCGGCAAAAATCAAATAATGTCGAAAAGTACTTCTTTAACAGAAGTAGCTATTAGAAACAAAAAAGCTTCCTGTACAAGGAAGCTTTTTTGTTTGAGCGAATATATATTATTCAGCACCTTTTCCACGAAGACCTCTTGGGATCTCGATGGAAGCAACCGGGTTAGAAGGAGAATTCAGAATAACAAAGTTTTCTGCTTTTACGTCGCCAACTTTGATAGACTTACCTAGATCCAGTCCTGATACATCTACAGTTACATAGTCAGGCATATCTTTAGGTAGTGCGCTAACAGTAAGTTTACGTAGTTTTGAAATCAGTTTCCCCCCTTTCGTCACACCTACCGCTGTTCCTTGTAAATGAACTGGAATATTCATTTTTACAGGTTTATTTTCATCCAACTCCAGAAAATCAACGTGTAAGATCATTTCATTTACTGGGTGAAACTGTGCATCCTGTACAATCGCTTTGTAATGTGTTCCTTCAATGTTCAGATCTACCTGATGAACTTCTGGAGTATACAACAGGTCACGGAAAAGAATCATTGGAACGGAAAAGTGAACTTGCTGCTTTCCACCATATAGTACACAAGGTACCTGGCTCAATGTGCGCAGCTCTTTCGCTGTTTTCTTTCCGAGATTTGCTCTGTTATACCCTATAACCTCGATTGTTTTCATAAAATAAATTGATTAAGTGAAATAAATAAAATATAAACTATACTTGTAAAAATAAAGTACTAATTGACTCATGATCATGTACATTACGAATAGCTTTTGCAAAAAGCTCAGCTACAGTAAGGACTTTGATCTTTGGAGATTCCTGCTTCAGTGGAATAGTATCTGTTACAACCAATTCTTCCAGTACAGAATTATTGATCGTTTCATAGGCGCTTCCAGACAAAATAGGGTGTGTGGTAATAGCACGCACAGACTTTGCACCTTTTTCCATGATAATCTTAGCTGCTTTGGTAATAGTACCTGCTGTATCTACCAGATCATCAATCAAAACAACGTTTGCCCCTTCTACATCCCCAATAATCTGCATCGAAGCAATTTCATTGGCCCGCTTCCGGTGTTTATCACAAACCACAATATCGGCACCAAAATACTTGGCAAATGCTCTTGCCCGGCTCACTCCACCTACATCTGGTGAAGCAATAATCAAGTTATCAAGCTTTAGACTTCTGAAATAAGGAACAAAAACAGCAGATCCATCCAGGTGATCGACAGGAACATCAAAGAATCCCTGAATCTGACCCGCATGGAGATCACATGCCATAAGCCGGCTTGCTCCAGCTGCCGAGAGAAGGTTTGCGACCAGTTTGGCAGCAATGGCAACTCTGGGCTTATCTTTCCTATCCTGACGTGCATACCCAAAATACGGAACTACTACGGTTACATATTTTGCTGAAGCACGTTTAGCCGCATCAATCATCAGAAGTAACTCCATCAGATTGTCTGCAGGTGGAAATGTTGACTGAATCAGAAACACATCACATCCTCTTACTGATTCTTCGAAATAAGGCGACATTTCGCCATCGCTGAATTGCTGTAAAGTAACGGTTCCCAAAGGCTTCCCGTAATAATACGCAATCTTCTCTGCCAGATATCGCGATGCGGTACCCGAAAATAACTTGACTGAATAAGACGATGCCATAATAAAAGGAAGGCGTAGGTAGCAGAAGCTTTGAAAATTGAGGGGGCAAAATTATAGGTTTCGTTACAAGGAAACAAATGAAATGCTTAAAATTTCATACAAGCTATCCCGTTTTCTTCCTAAAAGGTAGTATTTTCAATCATAAAAGAAATATGGTATGTTGTAACAACATTTTATCCGTTGAAAAATGTAGTTTTCGGCATCATTCAGACCATTCCTAAAAAATGCATTTATCCTGCTCTGGATAGACGCAACAACCAGTATTTATCTATGGCTCTAAACTTTCGCCCTACTTATCTCAATACTCAATCTATTGATACATTCATTCAGACTGCTCTTCACGAAGATATCGGAGATGGAGACCACTCTACACTAGCAGCAGTTCCGGCTGATGCTCAGCGTCAGGCCAGACTCATTATTAAAGATACAGGTATGATGGCAGGAATGGAACTGGCGTCTTACATTTTTCATGCAGTTGATCCTACACTCCAGGTAACAACCCTGATTGAAGATGGCTCTATGATAAAATATGGAGACATTGGACTTACTGTTACAGGCAAGGCTCAGTCTATTCTGCAGGCAGAGAGACTTGTCTTAAACTGTATGCAACGTATGAGTGGCATTGCTACCTATACACATCAATTAGTACAATTGATTTCGCATACCAAAGCCAAACTCCTGGATACCCGAAAAACAACGCCGAACTTCCGGCTTATGGAAAAATGGGCTGTAGCTATTGGAGGTGGCTTAAACCACAGGTTTGGCCTATTTGATATGATTATCTTGAAAGATAATCATATCGATTATGCGGGAGGAGTAACTCAAGCTATACAGGCAACCCATCAATACTTGAAAGAGAAAGGAAAAAAACTCAATATTGTTGTGGAAACCCGCAATCTAAAGGAAGTAGAAGAGGTATTGCAAATCGGTGACATAACCCGAATCATGCTAGACAATATGCCTCCGGATCGCATGCGGGAAGCCATTACTTTAATTGATGGGCGCTTTCCAACAGAAGCCTCTGGCGGGATTACGGAAGAGACAATCGCAGCCGTGGCAGAAAGTGGAGTAGACTATATATCTGTAGGTGCGCTGACACACTCTGTTAAAAGTCTGGATATCAGTTTGAAAGCCTTCTAAATAAAAAGCCGATGCATGGCATCGGCTCCGATATATACCTCTATATGTAATTAGTCTTTTATTTACGTCCAGTTGTATCTGTTTTCTGAACAGGGGCTTTACGTGTGTTAGTGCTATCTCTTCTTTCTTTCTTCTCCATCTTTTTATCTTTTTTATTGCCGGAAGGAGTTGTTTGAGAAGGCGTAGTTTGAGAAGGTGTTGTTTGGGCAAATCCGCTAAAAGTTACACCTACTGCAATAATTACAGCTAAAATCCAATTCTTTTTCATGAGTTGCAAGGTTTTGTAGTCTAAAAATTAAACAATATAAAATAGCTGATTGCAAGTATTTGACTATCAGTATATTATATTCTACGATACTACTCCTGTAAGGTTTCTCTACTTGGATATTTTTTCTATGGTATCCTATCTGTATACATGCTTAATTTGCTGATTATCAAGGCTTTGTCTGCTGAAAAAATATTTAAAATTCTTCTCTGTCAACGGTTTTATTTATATAATTACTTATCTACCTTTGTATTCCTGATTGGGGAAAAGTGTAGAAACTATTTTAATTCATACTATTTCATAGTGAAGACATATAAAGTATACATTTTTTTATCATTCTTGTCATTATACAATTTTAGATAAAAAGGCAAAATCACCATATACGCATCTAATAATCAACCAATTAAAAAATACACTATATTGCATATTTATTAATTTTTACCATATATGGCACGTAATCCGAATCAGTTTTTCCGTAATCCAATGATGCAACAGCAGGCTGTACCTGTACCTGGCGCGAAGACGAAAAAGTATCAGATGGATAAAAAAGTATATGTACGGCTTGGAATGACACATCTCCTTAAAACTCAGTGGTACTGGGTGTTTGTGCCTGTTGGAATTATTGTTTTAAACATTATTCTCAATGTAACAAAGGTGTATACCAACTGGTGGATCTATCTTATTGCGTTTCTGGTAGCATTGGGTTATGTTTTGTTCTGGGCCATTCAATTTACTGGCATCTCTCAGCTTGAACAATACAAAGTGATGTTTGATAAATTTTCTTATGACATCAATACCAAGCAGATCAATGCCATGATTAATGCCAAAGAAGGAATGCAGATTGGCTGGGATATGGTAAAAGATGTTTACAAAGAGAAAGATGCCTATACACTGGTATTATCCCGTGGACAATTTATCCATCTTCCTTTTAATATCTTTAACTCAGATAACGATCTCAAATTTTTTGAACGCATACTCCGACAAAAAAATCTGATCAAATAAAAAACAAAGCCCCGCAATACCAGATCTGTTGCGGGGCTTTGTTTTTGGGAAACTTTTTTCGATTAACCTTTTATAAAATCTGGTTTAAAGGCATTAAAAGTTAATTTGCTTTGTACATTTGCGCTATCAGACCTAGTTAATCACTAAGTAAATTTATGAGAAATGTTCATGATGAAGGATGGGATGACAGTGAACTTTATCCTCCATTTAGTTTGACATTTATCAAGGCAGAAATTATGGCCAATAATGAACCTTGCTATGGAGTAGATACCAGTTATGATTTAGATGGAGAGTATGAAGATCAAATTAAAATTCTGGAGAATGCAGGTCTGGATGTGTCAGGATATACATGGGAGGTATTGATTGCTAACTATATAGAAAGGAAAGATCCAGCTTTTCTGGAAGATGTAAACTTTGATTCAGAAGGCTCTACTTTTGCGTGTAGTGTCAACTCGGAGGAAAAGCAAACACAGGTAGTCCGCTTAATCTATGACTTACTGAATGATACTCTAACATTACAGGAACTGGCAACGGCTATTTCTGAAAGCCCGGACTTTAACTGGCTTAAATAGTTTGGGGACTATTATTTTACAAAGAGATTATTTTTTGATCGTTTTACTCAATTTATTCTTTTGATTCATGGATTATAGAATTGAAAAAGATACGATGGGAGAAGTAAAAGTACCTTCCCACGTATATTGGGGTGCACAAACCCAACGTTCCATTGAAAATTTCAAAATAGCTCAGGATATTAATAAGATGCCTCGTGAGATTATCCAGGCATTTGCGTATCTGAAAAAGGCAGCGGCATTGACAAACCTGGATGCAGGTGTACTACCAAAAGAAAAATGTGATCTGATCGGTAAAGCATGTGATGAAGTGCTGGCAGGTAAATTAGATGACCAGTTTCCATTGGTTGTATGGCAGACTGGTTCTGGTACACAATCTAACATGAACGTAAATGAGGTTGTTGCGTATCGGGCTCACGTTATCAATGGAGGAAACCTTACAGATGAGAAGAAAGCACTGCATCCCAATGATGATGTCAATAAATCCCAGTCCTCTAATGATACATTTCCAACTGCAATGCACATTGCAGCCTACAAAATGTTGATTGAAGTAACTATCCCCGGTATAGAGAAACTTCGCAATACGCTAGCTGCCAAAGCGCAAAAATTCATGAAAGTAGTAAAGATCGGACGTACTCACTTCATGGATGCAACACCTCTGACATTGGGACAGGAATTTTCAGGTTATGTATCTCAGCTGGACCATGGGTTGAAAGCTATTAAAAATACATTGGCACACTTATCAGAACTGGCATTGGGTGGTACTGCTGTTGGTACAGGGATCAATACTCCTCCAAATTATTCAGAGAATGTAGCCAAACATATTGCAAGCCTTACAGGTCTTCCATTTATTACTGCTGAAAATAAATTTGAAGCACTGGCAGCTCATGATGCAATTGTAGAGGCTCATGGCGCATTGAAAACAGTGGCTGTAAGTCTGATGAAGATCGGTAATGACATCCGTATGTTGTCATCAGGTCCACGTGCAGGGATAGGTGAGATCTTTATTCCTGATAATGAACCGGGTTCTTCTATCATGCCAGGTAAAGTAAATCCAACACAGTGTGAAGCGATGACAATGGTTGCTGCTCAGGTATTAGGTAATGATGTTGCGATCAATATTGGCGGATCTAATGGTCACTTTGAACTGAACGTGTTCAAACCTGTTATGATCTATAACTTCCTGCATTCAGCCCGTTTGATTGGAGATGTATGTGTATCCTTTAACGATAAGTGTGCAGAAGGAATTGAGCCACTGGAAGCCAACATTCGCAAGCACGTAGAAAGCTCACTAATGCTTGTAACTGCCCTCAATACAAAAATTGGTTACTACAAAGCTGCTGAGATTGCCCAAACTGCTCACAAAGAAGGCAAAACGCTGAAAGAGACGGCATTAAAACTTGGCTATCTGACTGAAGCAGAATTTGATGAATGGGTAAAACCTGAAGATATGGTAGGTAAGATCTAATTCGTTTACATAAAAATACCCCGAGAGTTTATCTGTTGGGGTATTTTTAATAATTCAACCGTTATTGTACTTGTATCAGTGGTCCCGAAACTGCTGGCGTCGTCCTCCCATATTGTCAATACGTTCCCTACGCTGTTCCCGCCACTCCCGGATAATCTTTCTTCGAAAGTCGATCTCTCCTTTATAAAACATAGCTACCTGACGACTATTGACTATTTTCAGAAACTTATCTACCTGACGTCTCATACTATCAACCTCTTTCTGCCGAAGTTCAATGAGTTGTTTCAATACACTTTTTATTTCTTCTTCACTGGAGCTCGAACTAATACTGTTTCGTACTTGTGATGCAAGCTGTTGACTCTGCTCTTTCTCTTTTTCAAACTCATTGTATACCGGCCAGAATTGTTTCGCTTGTTCAGCAGTTAACTTCATCTTATTTGTCAGAAAAGCAACTCGTTCACTTTCAAGGGATTCTCCATTTTTTCCAGATCCTTTTACTACTCTGTCCCATATGGCCTTCTGAAATTCAAACTCAACCTTATACAAGTCAGCAGTTTGACGTGAGGTTATCACCTTTGTAAACTTATTTAGATATTCTCTTTCAATAGATACATCTTTTTGCCTTACCTCTATCATTTGTTTTAATGCAGCTTTCAATTCATCATCAGAAGCAATCTGAAGCCTATCTTTCAGTTTATTCAGAGATCGAATATTGTCTTTTCTTTCTTTATCAAACTCGTCATATACTGCCCAGAAAGGAGAAGACTGCTCTGTTGTCAGGTTTAGCCGACGAGTAATCAATGCTACTTTAGCAGATTGTACCCTATCCTCTCCTGTATCTTCGTCCTGAGCTAATACTACAGTTATATTACTTATCATTAACAACAGCACATGTATCCATGTCCTCATCTTCTGCTTTCTAAATATCATGTTCGTTAAAAATAATTATTATTCTATACCTTCGGCAGCATTCAATATATCTTCATCACTTATATCTATTGGATCTACTATCTCACTATCTGTATGTTTGGTTGAGATAGCAGGCATTTGAGTAGTTGTCAATCGGGTATCCTGTTTTTCAAGATAATGTAGTATTTCTTCATCTGTCAGATTGCAAAGTAATTCTGTACATTCCTGAGAAGAAGAAGTGGTCGACGAATAAAACCAGTATCCTGTCATCAATAAAAGCACAGAGGCGGCTGCTACAGTTGTATATCTTACCCATGAAGGAATCAATCGTATGGATTTTGTTTTCTCACTAGTCGATTCTTCAATCACATCATCTTCGTCCAGCTGAATATTCAGCTTCTCAAAATAGTTGTCAGGTATCTGGAATATGTTCTGTTTAGGTATACTTGCCAATATCCCTGATTCAGCATTATCCAGTTCCTCAAAATCCAATGGTTTACTTGTTTCTGAAGAAGCCAGTCGTGTAATGATACGATTTGATAGTGTCTCAAAATAGTTTTCAGGCACTATATGTTCATGTTTATTTTCCAGTTCTGATTCAAAACCATCCAATGCAGATAACTTCAGTTTAATTGGAGAATTGCTTTGGTTGAGTATTTTGCTCTGAATTTTTTGGTAAAGATTTTCAAAATAATCGGGCGGTGTAATAAAAATGTGATCTATGGTTATTTCCTCTATAGCACTATATTCCAACAATGGTTTATCGTTGTTCAACGCAGTATTGCTTGCCTCTGCCAAACGTTTCTGAATTGCAGAAGGCAATGAGGCAAAGTATTGTTCCGGTATTTGAAAAATATTTTCCCTGGTTAGGTTTTGCAGATTAATTTTTGATTCCATCACTCACAGGCGGTTACATCTATTTTTATGGTATAAGCAGCAGATTTCTACAACTTTGACTTGTTCTTTTTATAAAAGTTTAATTCGAAATCAGATATTCTTCTATTTTTTTCACAGCCAGATGATAAGACGCTTTTAATGCACCTTCGGATGTTCCGGTAATCTCAGAGATTTCCTGATAGGTAAGTTCATCATAGTACTTCATATTAAATACAAGCCTCTGTTTATCGGGTAAACGTAACAACGCTTTCTGTAATTTGATTTGTATCTCGTCTCCTGATATCAGTACCCCTTCGTCCAGTTTCTGACTTAGCTCATTAGCAACAACATCATCAATAGAGGTCAGAGAAGCCCGTTTCTTCTTGCTTAGAAAGTTGAGACACTCATTGCTGGCAATACGATATAACCAGGTATACAGCTGAGCCTCTGCCCGAAACTCACCAAGGTTATGCCAAACTTTAATAAAGACCTCCTGTGTTAAATCATCTGCATCATCATGATCTATGACCATCTTCCGTATGTGCCAATAGATTTTTTGCTGGTACTTTTTTACTAACGCATTAAATGCAGCAGTTCGCGTTTCCGCAATCCGGAACTGCTCTAGAATCTGTTTGTCTTCCAAAGCGTAGAGAAGTTAAAAACAAAAGTAATCACTAAGATCTGTTACTATTTGTAGTGAGTTGCCAAGCAGTTAGATAAGAAATAAAGGCAAACGTTTAATCCCGATTAAAAATTAGTATAAAAACAAAAGCGTGTCTTATTACTAAAACACGCTCTTTGTTATATAGATATATATTTTGCTTATTTCACAATATCAGCACGAATAGCTTCTACCTTTTTGGTAATCTCTGTTAATGTCTTATCTGTTACTGCAAAGTTTCCTGCATTGCTTTTCAGGCTTTCTTCGAATTTTAGTGCCTCAAACTGTCCATACAGATCATTTAGCTTTTGAGTATAAGCCACAACTGCTTCATCTTGCTTTACACTCTTAAGAATTGTAATCAAGTCTGCCAGTGATTGTTTCTGTTTGATAATATCAAGAATCAACTGAGTCAATACACCATTACGTACATCCGCAGGAACATCTTTTGGATATTTCTTAATCAATCCTGTTGAAATGTATAAGCC
Organism: Xanthocytophaga flava; assembly: GCF_030068545.1. Lineage (NCBI taxonomy): Bacteria > Pseudomonadati > Bacteroidota > Cytophagia > Cytophagales > Rhodocytophagaceae > Xanthocytophaga > Xanthocytophaga flava. The sequence goes on from NZ_JASJOR010000023.1 coordinate 107,561, forward strand.
TTCTACAAAACTACCAGTAACAACCAGAGCACCAGTAGCATCACGCTGATTGTCTGCAAGGTATTTGCGAACATATAGCATAGACTCATCTACAATCTTAACCAGAGAATCTTCTGTAGCCAGGTTGCTCTGAAAACGTTTCTGCATAGCTTCTCCAAATGCATTGCTTAATCCAAGATGGTCAGAAAGTTTCTGTGCCCCTTTCAGATAAGTCAAGACATCCTGTGTTTTTTTGTATACGCTCAGGTAGCCGATATCAGTTGCATAAGCACCCAGATTCAATGCAGCTTTATCATTGGTAGTAGTGTAACTTGCCACTTTACTGGATGGATTAATCAAAGACTGATTAAAATCAGCGCCAGTCAATTGGATTGTAGCAGGAATATCGCTGGTTTTAGGAAGTGCACTCAGAATAGGAGATGTAGCAGTAGGTTCAACGGCTGTAGTATCTTCTGTCATGGTTGCTGCAGTATCTACTGCTGTAGTCTCATCTGCTTTTTTCTCACCTCCGCAGGAATTCAAAAGAAGTACACCACTTAAAGCAAGCAAAAAAAGAGAGGTCTCACGTACGTAATTTTTTAGGAACATAAATCAATGTGGTTTGGTGATTAGGTATACACTGCAAAACGTCATCGAAAAAAAGATTTTTTAGTTGATTTTGCAAGCAGTCAAAAGAAATTATATGAAAAAAGATAAAAACCGATAGATTTATAAACCCATGCTTGTATACTTGTCTATTTTAACTTATACCCACTTTATTTTCATAATAAAAACAAAGTCAGTGCTTTCTCATATTCATAAAACTGTCCCAGATCATTATGATGCCCTCCTTGCACTGTAATAAACCGATCCTCTTTTTTCAATAGTTTTTTCAATTGCCAGCCAAACTGATAAGGAATAACCTCATCCTGAGTTCCATGAAAAATACAGATAGGGCAGCGTACCTTGTCAATAAAGGTATAGGTCAGAAGGGGATATCGTAACAATAATCGAATGGGAAGCCATGGAAACCGATCCTGAGCAACAGCTCGCATACTATAATAAGGACTTTCCAGAATCAGTTTTTCCGGAGAATTTTGAGAGGCTACAAATGTAGCGATGCCTGTACCCAGTGATCTTCCAAAAACGATTATCTCTTCTTCTGTATAGGCTTTCTTTAGATATTCGTATATATATTGTGCATCCTTATATATATTTTGTTCGCTTACCACACCTCGGCTCTTTCCATATTCCCTATAATCAACCATCAGTACATCATATTTAAACCGACTTAGGTATTCTCCTTCTGCTCCCCAACTTTGCAGCGAACCAGCATTGCCATGAAAATACAGAATTACACCTTTGGGATCAGGATGTTTGAATAGTAAGGCATTAATTGTAGTACTGGAATCTGGATGAAGATTAATTTCTTCAAACGAAGTTAAAAAACTGAATTTATGGTCAGAAGATAATTTCTCAGGGTAGAATAATAACTTTTCCTGTAGGAAAAACAGAATGACACATACAAGCAAATACAGAAACCCAAGAAAAAGGATAGTATGGAGTATAAACTTCATTTTAATGAATGCAAATGGTTGGTATACAAAAAATCCCGCCGGGGCGGGACTTTACTTATTTTCTGTTCTTCAAGGCTTCAATTTCTGTATCTACCAGTTTTATCGGGAATTTCTGGCGAAGACTATTCAGCCAGTCTTTTTCAAGATAACTCTGGTAATCTGAAATCAGTTGACCACGTGCTTCTTCAAATGTTTTAACCCGAGGTTCCTCTACACTTACGATCTCTATATATACAACACGTCCATTATTATTGATTGTATATGTACCAGGTTTCCAGGTAATCTGATCAAGTACTGCATTATCTCCTTTTTGGAAGATACCTTCCGTAATTTCGATGCTCAATGGCTTTTTCGCATTCAGCTGTCTTTCCAGAACACTCTTATCATTGCTCACCATCGCAAATGCTACACGCGAATTGCGTTTAGCATCAGTACGAGACGCTGGAGTAGAAGAGCCAAAATCGCGAATAATCAATTGTGTGATATCTGCGCCGTGTTCTGTCAGATAGGTGCTTACTGCCTGATTACGGGCCGCTGATGTCCCAGCTTTTTCGCTCTTATCTGCGTGTCCGGAAATTTCCACTATGAGTGCTTTGTCCAGATTCAACGTTTGAATAATCTGATCAAGCTGTTCTTTTTGTTGAGGGGTCAATGTAGTTACATTCTTTGCAAAAGACAATGCCGGATACTTTGGATTGGTCACCGCAAAAGGTCGGCTAGCCAGTTTGGATTTTAGTTCTGTAAGTACACTGTTATCTGCTGCATTATAAATAGTCCCTATTACCCGTTGCTTCCACTGATAATTAGTCTTGTTGGCTTCATAATATCGCTTTTGTCCGATTGTATCAGATAATGATTTAGACCATACCTCTGACTCCATCCGTTGAAACAGCAGGATCCCATCATGGTACTCTTTTAAAAGATATTTGAAATCAGGATACTTCTCTTCCAGATGTTGCTTTTCATATTTGATAAGAGACTCATTGACAAACTCTGTATAAAGCAATTGCATCTGATAAACTGGTGTCAGTTTCTCACGAGGCTGTTGATTGGCTTTTACATAGTTAAAAAATTCTTTAACTGTGTATTTCTGATTTTTGATTGTAAATAACGTCAGACCCAAGTTTTTATCCGTCTCATTGTATTTCCATACAGCTCTCTTTAGTGAGTCTGTAGCCTGAGCAAAAGCAATTTTCCGGACATCTGCATTCTCAACCAGTTTATCTTCTTTACGCAATCGGTCTAAAAGTAGTTTACGATTGAGTTCTGAACGGGAATCTTTCGTTACCTTTTGGCGTAAGGTTGGTTCCAGTTGGGTAAAAGTTTCCAGATTCTTCTTCTCAATTAACTTCAGAATATGCCAGCCATAAGGTGTTTGTATAGGTTGACTGATATCACCTTTATTATTTAGTGCAAAGGCAACATTTTCAAATTCAGGAAGTGTACTACCTGTACTGAATGGTGCTAATACACCACCTTTGTTACGTGAGTTGCCATCTTCTGAGAAATCAGCACATAATTTATCCCAGCTTTCGCCTTTTTGAATACGACTGTAGATCTCGTCTATCTTCTGCTTTGCAGCTTTGGCATCAGCTTCCGGAGCATCCGGATTGATACGTACCATAATATGTGCTACGGTTACTTTTCCGCGACTAGGACGACGATCTGCTATTTTCAGCAGGTGATAGCCGAACTTAGTACGTACAGGTTGTGAAATAGAACCTACCGGAGTCTGATAGGCAGCTTTCTCAAAAGGATACACCATCTGCAAAGCAGTAAAGTATCCCAGATCACCACCATTTGTTTGTACAGAAGGATCTTGGGAACTTTGTCGTGCCAGTTCATTAAAGTCCTGGCCATTGAGTGCCTTTTGTCTGATTTCCAGAATCTGGTTATATATTTTTGCTGTATCTTCAGGAGGAGCTTCAGGAGATACAGAAAGCAGAATATGTGAAGCCCGGATTTCTTCTTTCATGTGCTCATAGGCTTCTCGTATTAGCGTACGTGTTACACTGCTGTCAACCAAGTAAGGCTCTCCCAATTGTTCACGGTAGCCGGAAAGCTCTTGTTTAAATGAACCTAGTGTATCGAGTCCCATGCTTTCAGCTTCCTGAACTTTTAACCTGAAGTTGAGATACAGATCCAGGTATTCTGCAATACTTTTTACCTGATTGGTAGTATCTGCAATACCGCCATTTTTATCATATACATATAAAAACTCTGAACGATACACTGGCGTCTGGCCAAGGTAGGCAATAACAGGGTCTGCTGGATTGGTAGTAGTGTTTTGAGTAGCCGATTTATTGGTCTTACATCCCCAATACAAAACCAGGGCCACTACAATCATTATTCGGTGAAAAATTCGCATACGTAAAGTTTCGTAAAAACAGAACGCAATTTTAACGATTTTTTAAAGTAAATAGTCTGTCCCTCAGAAAATAAAGAGATAGTTGTAAGTTTTCTGTGTTTTTTACTTACCAAACATACAACTGGTAATCACACATACAAACCAGAAAATAAAAATCCAGAGCAATAACTCTGGATCAGCAAAAAACAATAGTTTATCCTGATTATGAATTAAATACAGGGCGTGGAGATTCTTTAGTCAAACGCCATATACTTTGTGTACCATGACGTTCTACTTCTACTTTATCAACCAGACATTTAACAAGCATCAAGCCAACTCCTCCATTTTTTCCTTCCCGTACAATCTGGTGAATATCCGGATTTTTATGGGCTGAAAAGTCATAGAACATACTGTCCTGATCAATAATCTCACAAATTACGGTTTCAAGAGTAACTTTCAACCAAATTTCGATTACATCATTAGGATCTGACTGATGGGAGTGAACAATCAGATTAGCACAGATTTCATCTACAGCCAATACAACTGCAGGAATCTCATTTTCAGAAAAATTCTCGTCACGCAGTACAGATGCTACAAAATCCCGCACTGATTTCAGATTCCTCCGGTCACACGAAAACTGATAGTGGTAATTCATCTCACTTACATATTGATTTGACATCCTATGCAGGCTTTGTAATTAGTAAATATTTTGTCATCCAATATTACAAACTTGCATTTAACAATTGTATGGCTTCGTCCTCTGAAGCTGTAATGGAAAGGAGCTGGTCCAGGCCTAGTATCTGAAATACCCGCAGAACTTTCTCGTTCAGGCCGAAAAGAATCATTTGTATTCCTTTTTCTTCAAATTCCTGTACATGTGACATGAAAACACCTAACCCCGCAGAAGAAATATAATTCAAGGATTGTCCGTCAATTAGTATTTTCTTCTTTCCCTGCGCAACTACCGATTCAATTGATTCATCCAGCAAAATGGAAGAACTTGCATCCAACTCTCCATCTACTACCAGAATGGTCAGGTCTTCTTTATCTAAACTATTAATTTTCATAAATTAGCTTACTCGTACTCAATACGTGCAATATGATGTGTATGTTACGCGCATGTAATAATTTTATTTTATTCAACTGATTTACAGCGAGGTAATTAAAAAAAGGCAGATATGAAAATAATAAGATATATACCTCACGTAAGATTTGATGCAGATATGCGCTTTTTATTCAGGCAAAATGCATATTTTTTCTTCCTGGGGCAAATTATTCTTCTTGTTTAACAAAAAGAGTGAACTATCTTCCGGTTACCACCTGTGAGAACATAAAAATAAAATATGCTTTTTCCATGATTAAAAACTGGACTAGAATAACTACAGACCTAAATCGCCTCATTAACAAGCACATATATCCTCCAAAAGAATATAACAGAAATTCCATTTATTTTAAGTCAACTTAACTATATGCTACCCGAAATAGATAAGGTTATTTATTTTTAGAAAATGTATAAATCAGACTCTCACAGCTTTTCTTAGAAAGTAGACAAGAATTGTATAAGAATGGGATATTAACTTTAATTGTTTATGTAGTCTGTTGACTTCCCATTCTAAGGTATACGCCTATTAGAAAGTATATTTACTCATCAATAACCTTAGGAAACTCTATTTGAATAACCTTAGGAAACTCTATTTGCGATTCCTTCGTTTCCATCCAAAACACAGAAACCTTATCAAGGGTAGATTTTTTGTTGTACTTTTATCGTAATTTTGCCTCGCTAAGATAATATACGTCTTGCGTTCTTTCTGAATAAGGGATGATTTGCCAACGTTAAACTTCAAACCAAGAACCCAGAACTTAATTAATTATGATTCGTAACGACTGGACCCGCGAAGAAATCGCTGAAATTTTCAACTCTCCTATATTAGATTTGATTTATCGTGCAGGCACTGTACATCGTCAGCACCACGACCCACAGGAAGTGCAAGTTTGTACTTTACTTTCAGTGAAAACAGGTGGTTGTCCGGAAGACTGTGCCTATTGTCCACAAGCCGCACGCTATCAGACTAATGTAAAAGTGCATAGATTGCTGGAGGTAGAGGAAGTGCTGGAAACAGCCCAGCGAGCCAAAGACAATGGCAGTACTCGTTTTTGTATGGGAGCTGCCTGGCGGGAAGTACGTGACAACAAAGACTTTGACAAAGTACTGGATATGGTCAAAGGTGTAAACCAAATGGGTATGGAAGTATGCTGTACATTGGGTATGCTGACACCTGATCAGGCAATGAAACTGAAAGATGCAGGTTTGTATGCTTATAACCATAACCTGGATACGAGTGAGGAGTTCTACAACGAAATCATCACTACCCGTAATTACGACGATCGCCTGGAAACAATTGAACATGTACGTAAGTCTGGTATCTCTGTATGTGCGGGTGGTATCATTGGATTAGGAGAAACTGAAAACGATCGTATTGGCATGTTGCATGTACTGTCGACCCTTCCTGAACATCCTGAGTCTGTGCCTGTGAATGCATTAGTCCCTGTAGAAGGTACTCCACTGGAAGATCAAGAACGTGTTTCTGTATGGGAAATGGTACGAATGATTGCTACTGCACGTATTATTATGCCACGTGCAATGGTGCGTTTATCCGCAGGTCGTATACGTATGAATACAGAAGAGCAGGCACTATGCTTTCTGGCAGGAGCTAACTCTATTTTTGCCGGAGATAAACTGCTGACAACTCCAAACCCAGAAGTAGATGCAGATAAAATGTTGTTCCAGACATTAAATCTGAAACCTCGTAAGTCATTCAAAGAAGAAGCTGTGGCAGCTTGTTAGTAAATTCTCTTCTAGTAATACAGAAAAAGCCTTTTTGTTTCTGAACAAAAAGGCTTTTTCTGTAAACGGGTGTCATGTTGCAGGGATATTAGTACCCTGAAAAAGATTGAAACAGGAGCTATCTCCAATTTAAAGAGCAGTAAATCAATCTCCATGAATACGCTTAGTTCAATGCAAAATGATTTTTAGAAAGGACAAGGTAGTCAGTTCGACCAGCAGAGTGCTTTCTCTTTATTCACTGCAATTTTATTTTTGCGCATAGTTCACGGCACGGTTCCTGTTTGAGCCTGTCTCGGTTGCCTGGTCATGAAAACAGGATTTGATCATAATTCACGGCAAATTTTGTTTTGCTATGAATTCACGGCAAGAGACCTCGTGTGCCTAACTCACGGCAAAAACTTTTTTGACCGGAACTCAGGTCTTTTTTTATTTTAACTGGAGTTCAGGTTGTTCAGAGAGTCAACCGGAAATCCACTTGTTCACAGGTTTCAACCTGTATGCAGGTAATTTTTAAAAGCAACCTGACTACAAGTTATTTTTGAATCTAACCTGGATGCCAGTTGTTTGTTGTGTCGATCCGTTTTTAGGTTAATGGCTCATGTGTAATCTCGTTAATCGGATTTCAGTTTAGTGACGACTTGTTTGTCGGTTGTCTGAATCATGGGTAGCACGGATTCGAAGATTTTTACAGATTAATAAAAGCGCCTACTTGATTTTTTGAAGTGACAATCCGTTCATAGACAATCTATTTGAATGTAAGGACAGGTTAGCTCTATCTGGTTGCAAACCTTACAGGCAATTCTTTTATGGAATCAAAAATAATTTTGAATCTAATAGTAGAGTCTGTATGTTAACGATTGCCTTACGAGGGCAACTAACTTGTATAATACTCATACAGAACTAAACTCCTCCATAAAATAACACCCATTCAGTTACCAAACCTTTACAAGGTATGTTGTACAAAAACCTTATTATTACACTTATACCAGCTTTGTTTACATTTTTTGCGTACGCACAAAACAAAACCTCTATGCCCAACTATGATTATTCAGGTGCCTGGAAACAGGTACAACAATTTGAAGACAAAGGATTACCCGAATCAGCTTTGAAAGTAGTAAATGAGATTTATCAGAAGGCCAAAACTGAGAAAAACTCTGCACAACTTGTCAAGGCTGTTATTCACCAATTTAAGTTTGCCGATTACAAAGAAGAGAATGCATTTGTTAAGAATATCAATGAATTACGAACGCAGATTTCCTCTGCTGACTTTCCGGTAAAGCCTGTATTACATTCCATGCTGGCAGAGATGTACTGGAATTATTACACCAATAACCGCTGGAGATTTCGTAATCGAAGTGAGACAGTAAACTTTAACAATGAGGATATTGAAACATGGGGTCTGGATAAACTTATACAGGAGACTTTTCATGAACACCAACTGGCTTTACAAAATGCTGAGGAATCAAAGAAGTTAAAAATAGATGTATATCAGGAAGTTTTGCATAGCGGAAACACCGAAGGGAGAGTAGTACGTCCTACACTTTATGACTTTCTGGCACATCGGGCTTTGGGTTTTTATACCAGTGAGGAAGTTGAAATTACCAAACCTGCTTATTCCTTTACAATCAGTTCTGGAGACTATCTGAAAGATGCACAGTCTTTCGCCAATCTTCAGCTGGCATCACAGGATACACTTTCTCAGAAATTCCATGCTTTACAGATCTACCAGGAACTAATTCGGTTTCATTTGAAGGATGCAGATCCGGATGCGTTGGTTACATTAGATATAGAAAGGTTGTCTTTTGTGAAACAACATCTGACATTGACCACCAAAAATGAATTGTATCTGGCTGCCTTACAAAGTCTGGAAGAAAAAACAATTAAAAATCCTGTTTCGACTCGTGTCACTCATGCTATTGCTCAGATATGGGTAGAAAAAGGTGGTCAGTATAAACCTTTACAGTCTGATGAGCATAAATTTGATTTGAAGAAGGCTTATGAGATTTGTGATCAGGCAAAGAAACGTTTTCCTCAATCGGATGGCGCTGCTTTATGTCATAATCTACAAATCTCTCTGGAGCAGAAATCGCTAGCTGCGAAAGTAGAGAAGGTTAACTTACCCAATCTGCCTTTTCGCACATTAGTTACTTACCGCAATGTAACAGAGGTACACTGGCGTCTCGTAAAAGTGAATCGTGAAGAAGTGCATGCGCAACGAATGAAGTGGCGTAATAACTATAATGTAGATCAGGAGCAAAAGTTTCTGGAGTGGTCTACGGCCAAACCAGCTCTGAAAACAGGCAAATACACATTATCAGATGACAAAGAGTACCAACCTCATAGTACGGAAATAAAACTGGATGGTCTTGCAGAAGGCGAATATATGGTTTTGCTAAGTAATACTCCAGATTTTAAAACTACTAAAAATGGCTTGGCTTATGCTTTCACTACGATCTCTTCACTTAGTTATATACACCGCAATCTGGATGAAGGTAGTACAGAATTTTTTGTATTGCATCGTCAGACCGGTGAGCCTATGGCTGGTATACAGGCTCAGGTATTTGTACAAAAATATAGTTCCAAGCTACAGGATTATGTATACAACAAAGAGAATGTATATGTGACAGATGCCAAAGGAAGATTTGTGGTTCCCTATCGCAATGCCAAAAGCTATGACGACCGTAACTTCTTTGTTGAGTTTAGTACTCAGAAAGATAAACTAAGCATGCGGGATATTGATGATGAAGGTTACTATGGAACTCATCTGTATCAGTATCCGCATGGCAAAGCAGAAACACATACAAATGCTATCCTGTTTCTGGATCGGGCTATTTATCGTCCTGGACAAACCTTGTATTACAAAGGTTTGGTACACAACACAGATGGGAGGACTTCCACGATTCTTCCTAACTATACTACAACTGTTACTTTCCATGATGTAAACCATCAGGTTGTAGCTACACAAACGGTAACTACCAATGAGTATGGAACCTTTAGCGGAACATTTACTACTCCTTCCAAAGGATTGATGGGGCAAATGTACCTGAATGTATCGGGAATAGGCATTGTTTACTTCTCTGTAGAAGAATACAAACGCCCTAAGTTTGAAGTAAAATTCAATCCGGTGAAAGGGTCATTCCGTTTGGGGGAAACAATTCAAACAGAAGGAACTGCTCAGGCATATTCAGGGGCCAATATCGATGGCGCACAGGTTGCCTATCGGGTTGTACGTACTGCACGATTCCCTATTTGGTGGTGGTACTGGAGAGGGTATTATCCCACTTCTCCTGAAATGGAGATTACTCATGGTGTAACTCAAACAGATGCTACAGGCAAGTTTCAGGTTTCCTTTACTGCCATTCCGGATGAGTCTGTTGACAAATCATCTGATCCTACATTTGATTATAAAGTATATGCAGATGTGACAGATATTAATGGTGAAACTCACAGCTCCCAGATGGTGGTAAGTATAGGATACAAGGCATTGGTAGTAGGAGTAGATGCACCAGATATAGACAAAGCAGATGCAAAGGCATTGGAAAAGAAATGGACTATCCGGACAACAAACCTGTCTGGTGAGTTTGAAGCAGCAAAGGGTTCGATTAAAATCTGGAAGTTAAAAAATCCTTCCCGTGCTTTCCGCGAACGTCTTTGGGAACGCCCTGACAAACATGTTTTCTCTCAGGAAGAATATTATAAGTTATTTCCTCAGGATTTGTATGCTGAAGAGTCAAATTTTTATAAATGGGAGAAAGAGAAGGAAGTGCTGTCTGTTGATTTCAATACCAGTGAAGCAAAAGAGTTTACCGTAAACAATTTGAAGAGCTGGAGTTTGGGCAAATACCAACTGGAAATTACTTCTACTGATAAATACGGACAAGCAGTAAAGGAAACCTCCTATTTTACTGTAATGGACTCCGATGGAAAAACATTAGCTTATCCAACTATGTTTGAAATATCCAGTCTGAAGGCTACAGCGGAGCCAGGTGAAAAGGCTACACTGTTGGTTGGTACAGCTACAGACAAAGCAAAGATGTTGTATGAAGTAGAACAGGACGGTAAGATTCTTTCACAGGAATGGATAACACTCAAAAATGAACAACATCGGTTTGAAATACCTGTAAAAGAGGAGTATCGTGGTAATATTATGGTTCATTATAGTTTTGTCCGGGATGGCAGGTTGTATACAGAGAATACCACCATTGTAGTGCCTTATACCAACAAACAACTGGAGATTCAATTTGAAACCTTCCGTGACAAACTTCAACCTGGACAACAGGAACAATGGAAGTTAAAACTTGCTGGCAAACAAGCGGATAAAGTAATGGCTGAAATGGTGGCTACGCTATATGATGCATCACTGGATGTATTCCGTCCACATGGTTGGTATGCCAGTTTCTACAATGCTGTGTCTGGTCGGTTAGGCTGGCAAAGTCAGAATGGATTTGAAGAAGACGATTTCAGAAGTTTTCAGAAAGAGTGGAGCCGTTCAGATTATCGGAGCTACTCCGGACCGTCTTATGATAACCTGAACTGGTTTGGCTATTATTTTGGTGGAGGAGGTAGATTGTATAGAAGCAAAGGTATAATGGCAGATATGAAAATGGAAAGTGCAAAGCCTGGCGCACCCATGGTAAAGCAAAAAAAATCTGCCATGAAGGAAGAAGAATCAGTTGATCTGGGAATGGCAGAAGCGGCACCTGCGGTAGTTGCGGATTCTGATGCTAAAAATTCTTCGCGTAAACAAGATAGTGTAAAAGGAGGAATTGAAACCAATGAAGTAGATATGTCCAATGTTAAGGTTCGGACAAACTTTAGTGAAACGGCTTTCTTCTATCCTCACTTATTGACAAATGATAAAGGTGAGATTAGTATCAACTTCACCATTCCGGAAGCATTAACCCGCTGGAAGATGCTGGGTTTTGCCCATACAAAAGAGTTGCAGTCCGGTAGTGTGGTTAAGGAACTGGTTACCCAGAAAGACTTGATGGTAGTTCCTAATCAGCCTCGTTTTTTCCGGGAAGGTGACAAGATGCAGTTTGCTGTAAAGATTACCAGTCTATCTGATAAAGATCTGAATGGGCAAGCCCAACTGGAGTTTTTTGATGCTCTTACCATGCAGCCTGTTACTTTGCTGACTAGTAAAACAGAGAGTCAGAAGAGTTTTTCGCTGAAAGCCAAACAAAGCACTATTTTGGATTGGAGTATTGCCATACCTGAAGGTATTCAGGCTATTTCATATAAAGTAGTTGCCAAAGCTGGCGATTTTTCAGATGGAGAATCTATGGTGTTACCTGTAGTAACCAACCGCATGCTGGTTACAGAAACAATGCCTTTGCCAATCCGAGGCAAGCAAACCAAAGAATTCAAGCTGGAAAAACTGGTAAACAATAACTCTAAAACACTGAAAAGTCATCGGTTTACATTAGAGTTTACTTCCAATCCCGCATGGTATGCTGTACAAGCACTACCTTATCTGATGGAGTATCCGTATGAATGTGTAGAACAGACCTTCTCCCGTTTTTACGCCAACAGCATGGCTTCGCATATTGCTAACTCTAATCCAAAAATCAAACGTGTATTTGATACCTGGAAGAACTATCAGCCAGATGCGTTGCTTTCAAACCTGGAAAAAAATCAGGAACTAAAGTCAGCGCTGTTGGAAGAAACTCCCTGGGTACTCAATGCCAAAGACGAAAGCCAGCGTAAGCGGAATGTAGCTTTGTTGTTTGATCTTAACCGTATGGCAGATGAGCAGGAGCGTGCACTGGATAAAGTACAGAAGGCACAGCTTTCCAGTGGTGGTTTTTCCTGGTTTCCCGGTTTTCCTGAAGACCGCTATATGACACAGCACATTGTGTCAGGCTTGGGACATCTGGATGCCTTGGGTGTAAAATCAGTACGTGAAGACAATCGTACCTGGCAGATGACTCAGAAGGCAATAGGTTTCCTCGATAGTAAAATGCATAACGACTATGAATATCTGAAAGCGGAAGCTAAAAAAGGTCGTATCAAACTAGAAGAGAAACACATTGGATACTTTGAATACCATTATTTGTATACACGAAGTTACTTCAAAGACGTAGAAGTAAATAGTACATACAAAGAGGCTTTCAATTATTATCTGGGACAGGCTAAGAAATACTGGCTGAACAATAATACCTATATGGAAGGCATGGTAGCACTGGCACTGCATCGCTTTAACGACAAGACAGTTCCTGCTGCTATTATCAAGTCGCTGAATGAGCGGGCTTTGAAGTCTGAAGAGATGGGAATGTACTGGAAAAATGAATATGGTTACTACTGGTATCAGGCTCCAATCGAAACTCAGGCATTACTGATTGAAGTATACGATGAAGTTGCCAATGATCAAAAAGCTGTAGATGAGTTGAAGGTTTGGTTACTGAAGCAAAAGCAGACACAAGACTGGAAGACGACCAAAGCCACTTCGGAAGCTTGTTATGCTCTGTTGCGTAGAGGAAGTGATGCACTGGCAGACGATCGTTTGGTAGAAGTAAGTGTAGGCAAAGAGAAAATAGATCCACTGAAACAGGATGCTACAAAAGTGGAAGCAGGTACAGGGTACTTCAAAATGGCCTGGACTGGGAGCGAAATTACACCAGAGATGGGTAAGATTACAGTTTCTAAGCCAACAGATGGAGTTGCCTGGGGAGCCGTGTACTGGCAGTACTTTGAGCAATTAGATAAAATTACCCCTGCTGAAACTCCATTGAAACTAAAAAAACAACTCTTTTTACAAACGAATACAGACCGTGGACCTGTTATTTCCCCTATTACAGAAGGAACAGAGCTCAAAGTAGGAGATCTGGTGAAAGTACGTATAGAATTAAGAACTGATCGTACAATGGAGTATGTGCATCTGAAAGATATGCGTGCTGCCGGATTTGAACCTGTAGAAACTATTTCCCGAAGTAAATACCAGGATGGATTGTGGTATTATGAAAGCCCAAGAGATTTGGCTACCAATTTCTTTATGGGATATCTACCTAAGGGAACATACGTATTTGAATATGCACTACGTGTTTCTCAGAAAGGAGATTTCTCAAATGGAATAAGCACTATTCAGTGTATGTACGCACCCGAATTTAGCAGTCACTCAGAAGGTGTGCGGGTGAAGATTGCGAAATAGAACCAAGAGTCTGTATTAACATAAAGCCCTTGCAGATAACTATCTGCAAGGGCTTTTATATTTTAAGCAGGTTGTTGAAGAAACTCGCGGGTTTGTAGTGCTTCTTTAAATTTTTGCTTTAGAATGCGTTGTTGTCCTTTGTCTTTGACTTCCTGTAAATCTATCTCGTGAAATTCGTTTCCAATCCATAAGTAGATCACAAACATACTCATTTCTGCTTTCTTGATTTCTGTCCAGTTGTACTGTCTGACTTTAGAGAAAAGAGAAAACTTATAACTTATCTTCTCCTCGTTGAGTAGGAAAAAAGTTCCTAATGGTAAAGAATAGAGGTTACGCCCCTTGTAAAGATATACCGCTCCGATTGCCAGCCCAAGACATAATAGTGCATTGACTAGCGAAATGACCAGATAAATATCTGTCTGGGTCAATCCTAAAATAAATAAGAAAACAGAACCCATTCCAAATAAAATTCCTATGATAAGTAGGATTTGCCGCTCTGTTTGTGAAGGTGTAACCTGATTATATGGGTCCAGATCTACATAAAAATTTTCCATAGGCTTTTGGCGATGCCCCGAAAGATACAACGCATTTTTATTACTATCCTAATTTTAGTTTAGATATTAATATACTTATAATAGTGTGGCAGATAAAGGTTGCGTATCTTGTCATATTACAACAAAAACTACGCCTAATGAAAAATATCAGCTACCCTTGCTCGCTAAATTTCTTTTGAAAAACTGATTATAATAGCGGACTTGATTTTACCAGCTTGATAAGGTTAATATATTCAGTTTTTCACTAGCTGACAATGAATTAATTATGATGAAAATGAAACAGTAAAACAGCCCATCACTATTTTGTTTTCGAAAACATTACTTTTTATTGTTCAGTTGTATCAATAGGAAAGAAAATACATTCATTTCATAAATATTGTCTCTCATAATGAATACGTTAAAACATATTGCTATCGCGGGGAATGAATTGGGTTCTGATGAACAGATGTCATTGTTACAAGTGGATGAAGCTACATTAAAAAAGCGAACAGATACCTTACCACTCTTCATGAATGACAATTTGTTTAATATTAAAAGATATTTTTTTCTGCGGTTTGGTAAGTTATTTAATGTAATGGTATTTTATGATATTGATAGTCCGAAAATTAATAGTTGGATTCAGAAAGAATATAAAGATGTGCTTGAATCAATATATACCTATAAAAGCGAGGCATTGAGTGTACGCAAAAAGTCAGACATAGAGACAATTTTTGTATTGAAAAATGAGATGATCATTTTGTTGAACGAATATGAATTGTTGTTGTTACATGCAGACTCCTCCTCTGAATTAGCCGCACTGACTCAGAAGCTACCTGAATTTGTCCGCAAACACCTGCAACGTGAAATTTATATACTTACAGGCAGTGACTATTTAAGGCTTAATTCTGTAAAAGTAAATCCAACTAAACTCAACATTCATACACATTACAATGACGATTTCGAACCTGTCCATAAGGTTATTTTGAAGCGTCTGAATAAGAAAAATGATAAAGGTTTGGTATTATTACATGGTTTACCCGGAACAGGAAAAACAACGTATCTTCGTTATTTGGTAGGAAAAGTAAACAAGAAGGTAGTATTTCTACCTCCAGAACTTGCTGTAAACATTGCCCGTCCGGACTTTATGGAGTTATTACTGGATAATCCCAATTCCATTCTGGTAATAGAAGATGCCGAAAATATTATAACAGATCGTTCACAGACACAGAGTTCGGCTATTTCTACCTTGCTCAATTTATCTGATGGTCTACTCTCTGACTGCCTCAATATTCAGATCATTTGTACCTTTAATACACAGCTTTCGTCTGTAGATAGTGCACTACTACGGAAAGGCCGGCTTATTGCCAAATATGAATTTGGAGAACTTATACAGGAAAAAGCTCAAAAGCTATCAGAGTCATTAAATTTCTTCACAAAGATTACTAAGTCCATGCGTTTATGTGATATTTACAATCAGGAAGAGCAAACATACGAAGCACCCAAATCCAAAATTGGTTTCAGATAGTTTATTAAAAACATTACTCGTTTATCAAATAGATATGGAAATTAATCATGATCAACACGATCAGGAAGCTGAAGCGCAGATTATCAGTGATATTGAAAAATACGGGTTTCATATTGGAATAATCGAAAGCGATGGCTATTTGCCTGCTTTTGCTTATACAATCGGCTTATATGAGACCTATGAACATCCGGAAATTGTGTGTGTTGGATTAGAGCCAGAGTTGCTGGGAGAAGTACTTAACAATGCAGGATATCTTATTGAGAAAGGATATAATCTTGAGACAGACTGCGCCTATGCAGACTTTCTGGAAGATTTTGATGTGGAATTTATAAAGGTAAGCAAAGAATATTATTCTGATTATTTTGGATATGCCAGATGGTATTATGAAGGATCAGATTTTCCAGTTCTTCAACTGATATGGCCTGATGACAAGGGGATATTACCATCGAAAGAAGGATTTGATCAAGATCTAAAATTTATACAACCTTTACTGGATCGCAATACAGATTTTCGATTTTTAGAGGAACACAATCTGGCTGTATTTACAACCCAGCAGGTGCTTGATGGTAAGCCAATACTCTATGTATATCATAATGAAGATGGTGACTGGCAGTTCCACAGTGAAACAGATCCAAAGGAAGAAGATGGAGTTGTGGCTAGTCTTAAAAGATTAGTAGAATTAGATTCTTCTTTAAATCACATCTATTATCTTCCCTATGGCTGGCGTGCATGGCGCAATAATGCACAGGATAAATGGCATACCGAAGAGTGGACAGAGGGATAATACTGTCTGAAAACTTGTACATTATAAAGGATTTATGTGCCTTATAATACACGCTTTGTAGCTGCCAAATAAATTTTAAACCTCCGCTTGCTTTAGATTTTCAAATACCATACCTTTGCAGTCCTATTTTTGAAAGCATAGGTTTTTACCTACTTTAAGATACTATTTTCACTCATGGATCATTTAAGTTACAAAACAGTTTCAGCTAACAAGGCTACTGCACAAAAAGGATGGGTAGTGATTGACGCTGAATCTCAAGTGTTGGGACGGTTGGCAAGTCAAGCTGCCAAGATCATCCGCGGCAAACACAAGCCTAGTTTTACGCCTCATGTAGACTGTGGTGACAATGTTATCATCATCAACGCCGACAAAATCCGTTTGACCGGCAATAAGATGACTGACAAAGTATACATCCGTCACACAGGTCATCCCGGTGGTCAGCGTTTCAAAACTCCCCGCGAATTCATGCAAAAGAATCCGGCTAAGATTGTTGAAATCGCGATCAAAGGTATGCTTCCTAAAAATCGTTTAGGACGCAGATTGTTCACTAACTTGTACGTATACAGTGGTTCTGAGCACCCACATACTGCTCAACAGCCAAAAGAAGTAAAAGTTGGTAAATAAGCTTGCCTGTACTTCTTCTGGAAATCAGGTGATCGTTACATCCAATATAGCTGATAAACGAAAACAAATTAAAAAATAAACAAATGGAAGTGGTTAATACCATTGGTCGAAGAAAGACCTCAGTAGCTCGTGTATACCTGAAGCCAGGTAAAGGCGATATTACTGTTAATGCCCGTAGTTTTACAGAGTATTTTCATACAGAAGTATTGCAAACTATCGTTAACCAACCTTTTGCTACTATTCAGGCTTTGGGAAATTACGATGTGAAAGCAAACGTAAAAGGTGGAGGTACTACAGGACAAGCTGAAGCATTGCGTATGGCAATTGCCCGTGCGTTATGTGAAGTAAATGCTGAGTTTCGCCCAGCCCTGAAAAAAGAAGGTTATCTGACTCGTGACCCTCGCATGGTAGAACGTAAGAAATACGGTCGTCGTAAAGCTCGTCGTAGATTCCAGTTCAGCAAGCGTTAATCTGCTTTTGTTCTTGGCGCAGGTGGTTTCAGACCATTTCTATAAGAACACTATTTTATTTTATTTCATTTGATTTAGCGGTGGCTTGCAGAGACCGATGCCCTGCTAATGATCTAAAACTCTGTAAATGGCTCAATTAGAATATAAAGACCTCCTGGATGCCGGTGTGCATTTTGGTCACCTTACCCGTAAATGGGATCCCCGCATGGCTCCATACATCTTCATGGAGAAAAATGGAATTCACATCCTTGATCTGAACAAAACCCTGGCTTGCCTGGACGATGCTACTCATGCTGTTCGTCAAATGGTTCGTTCTGGACGTAAGATCATGTTTGTTGCTACAAAGAAACAAGCACAGGAAGTGGTTTCTGAAGAAGCAAAACGCCTTAAAATGCCATACGTTACTGAACGTTGGTTAGGTGGTATGCTGACTAACTTCGCTACAATCCGGAAGTCATTGAAAAAAATGTCTTCTCTGGAAAAAATGATGAAGGATGAGTCTTACCAAAGTATTGCAAAGCGTGAGCGTTTGACACTGAGCCGTGAGAAAGATAAGTTGGAAAAGTTGTTGGGTGGTCTGGCTGATTTAACTCGTTTGCCAGCAGCGTTGTTTGTAGTAGATGTAAAACGTGAACATATCGCTATTGCTGAAGCTCGTCGTTTGGGTATCCCTGTTATCGCTATGTGTGATACTAACTCTAACCCGAACCTGGTTGATTTCCCAATCCCAGCTAACGATGATGCTTTCAAATCAATTTCTTTAGTAACATCTGCAATTGGAAAGGCTATCGAAGAAGGATTGATGGAGCGTAAGAAAGACAAAGACGATCAGAAATTACAAGAAGAGGAAGATACAAAACGTGCTGTAGATGAAGCTCCTTCCGTTGCCTCTGTAGACACAGACGAAGCAGAAGGTTAATCCAAACGCTGAGTTTGTTTGATATATATCATCTATCAGAAATTGAACATTGAACCCTCAGTGTTCAATTTTTTTTAGATATCCATTATAGTTTACTCTAATCGGGTTAAATACCTAACCAGATTAACCATTTCTTAATAAACAAGAATTTATTAATTGAAGGTAGGTTTTTATTTTGCAGGCTAACCTGATGGTTGCTCTGATTTACGAAAACTTAACTCATTAACTTTTCACACATAACTATCCTGATTGATTATGGCAATTACTGCACAAGATGTTAACAAACTACGTCAAATGACCGGAATGGGGATGATGGACTGTAAACAAGCCCTGACCGAAGCAGATGGAGACTTTGACAAAGCAATTGAAATTTTACGTAAAAAAGGAGAGAAAATCTCTTTGAAACGTGCTGATAACGAGACAAAAGAGGGTGTTGTTTTCATTCAGACAAACGCTGCACAGACTGAATCTGTTATTTTTGGTTTAGCTTGCGAAACAGAATCAGTTGGTAAAAACGCTGAATTCCTAAGCCTTGGTCAGAAAATTCTAGATGTGGCTACATCTACTAAGCCTGCTGATAAAGAAGCGTTGGTTGCTTCTAAAATAGATGATCGTACGATCCAGGAATATATCACTGAACTGACTGGTAAAATTGGAGAGAAAATCGATGTGGTTGGTTATGCAATTGTAACAGGAGAGAAAATCATTAGCTACCTGCATAGTAATAGCAAAATTGGTGTATTGGTTGCATTGAAAAACATCAATGGTGCGGAAGTAACAGATGCTGGTAAAGATGTTGCTATGCAAATCGCTGCGATGAAGCCAGTTGCGCTGGATAAAGATGGAGTACCTACTGACGTAATCGAGAAAGAAATTGAAATTGGTAAAGAACAGGCTCGTAACGAAGGTAAACCAGAAGCAATGTTAGAGAAAATTGCTCAAGGCCGTTTGAACAAGTTCTTTAAAGAAAGCACATTGTTGAACCAGGAGTTTATCAAAGATGGTTCTAAAACAGTTGCTCAGATGTTGGATGGTATCAGCAAAGGTTTAACTGTTTCTGCTTTCCAACGTGTTCAGATTGGGTAAGATGCTTTAATATATTCTTAAAAAGCCTCACAGGAATCATCTTGTGAGGCTTTTTTTATCGGTTACAGATCTTTTTAAATGTACACATAGTACATAGTTTGACATTAGAAGTCCGTTCAAACGGCTGGGCGGGATCGAGAAGCTTAAACAGGAGTTTTGTTAGATATTCTTCCGAATGCTTAACAAAAGATTCTGGTGTTCCTTCTCCCATTTGCAGGTGATCTTCCAGTAGGCCATCTTTCAGGTTTCTAAAAGAATAAATACCTGCAACGAGCTGACTTTGCTCTAGGGGAATATGACGATCCGCTAATTGAAGACCTTTATCCTGGGCTACCTTCTTCGCAACAATGTATTTGTAGAGCCATAGCTGACGAACTTTACCTGCTTCGCTGTCCTGTAGGAGCAATTCTTCCTGTTCTGAACCATTTGTTTTCAGGTGCTTTTTCTCTACTTTTCCTGTTTTATAATCAATGATCCTGACCTGGTTACCTGTTTTGTCAATACGGTCAATTTTACCCGTAAGCTTTACGTATACAGGATCACCATGTACAAAAGTTTGCAAATCAGCAGTCATTTCTTTTTCCAATCCCAGAATTTCTACAGGAAAAACGTTTTCTTCTACTTGTTGTTGCAAGAAGTTTTGAATCAGACGAACCGCAACTTTGTACATCACATGGTTGTAACCACTTTCAATACTATAATCTGGGTAAGCATTTTCGAATTCATGTCGCACACGTGCTTCTAATTGTGGAAACAGGATCTCCAGGTCTTCTTTCTGAATAGCAGTTTGTCTTTCTGACATTTCGCGATCCAGGCTTTCCAGTGTTTTATGTACGAGATCTCCAAACTTTCCTGCATCAAGTGTCTCTCCAACTTCTTCTTCCAGGTGTAGCTTGAGTACGTGTGCAAAATAATATTTCAATGAGCATTCAATGAAGGTATTGACATGCGAGGGATATAATCCTTCACCCAGCCTTTCACGAATCTTGGTGAGTATTGGCTCTGATTTTTGTACTTCATAATTGAGCAATACATCACTGAGTTCGTTTTCCACAACTCTGACAGTAGGATAGTGAAGTGTGATATTGGGATTATAACGCACTAGTTCACTTTCTATCTGTTGTATAAAACGGCTCTTCTCATTTTTATTGGAATCTGAAGGTTGCGTGTACAATAGGTAAATTGTGTCAGAACGTTGTAATAACCGGTAAAAATGATAGCTCATAACCGCCTCCTGAGTACGATACGTAGGAAGCCCAAATTGAGTACTGGCATCAAAGGGAATTAGCGATTGTTGTTTTTTACCTTGAGGAAGTGTATTCTCATTGGCAGACAACAAAATAACTGTATCAAAGTCCAGTGTACGGGTTTCCAGCATCCCCATAATTTGCAAATCGCTGACCGGTTCACCACTAAATGGGATCTTGGTTTGACGAAATAACTCATTAAGAAATAACCTGAATGAGCGTAAAGTAAGCTTTTCTGCATTAGGACGAGCCGCACGATCTTTCATAATATCGTCCAGACGCTGGACCATCTGACGGAACAGATACAGATATTCAATTTCAAGTGCATCTTTTCGGTCCTGGTATACCTGACGCAAGTGTTCAATTAGCTCGTAAAAACATTTAAGTGCCTGTTGAGACTCTCCATTCCAGGGTGTAAACAACGTAAGGAAGAATGGATGATTTTCTGACAGCACAAAGAGTTCGTCTGCTGTAAAGAAGACTTTATTATGAAAAGAGATTTGATATAGAATTGTATGGACATAACTAGTGTGTTCAGTGCCATCGGCATTTCTCTGACGTTGCAACAGATAATCATACTGTCGTATGAAGGGATGAGTTAATACTTTGCTTATGTATCTGTGACTAAGTTTTACTGTCTTCTGTCCGTCACGTTTTTCAAGATAGGTTAAGTGATGCAGTTCAAATAGTGCCTCAACTAATGTATACAAACCGGAGTTTTTCAGCGATAACCCCATTGTCACATTAAAATCCTTGATTTCTGCTGGGAGAGTATTTAACAATGGCATTAACAGATTTTCATCTGGCAATACAATTGCTGTCATGGCTGACGTTGATTCTTCTTCTATATCTGTAAAATCCAGCTGGATCTGTCCATTGGATTTTACAGTCTGGTTTTCCAGTAGCTGATTGCGGTAAATCTGCATAGCAACTTTTGCCTGAATACTCACATTAGGTACACCAATAATGTGAATGTTTTTAGTCTGATGGAGCAAGTCATGTGATTGCCAGTTCCATTCTCCGAACTCTCCGCTATTTCGGTAATGACGTAACGTATCGCCTGCTTTCACATTCGTATTAGCATCCATGTAATAGTCATCTGTGTCCCATAAAATTTCACCTCTGCCTTTCTTTGCCAATTTTGTGAAGATCTTTTGTTCTGATTGACTCAGTGCATTAAACCCTATGAATATATATTTATAGACAGATTCATTGTCCAGTAATATGTCGAGGTTTTCCGCAATGCGACGATACAACATACCTCTATACCCTTTCCCTTGTTCACTGAGACGTTCTTTTAGACGCAGATAGACGTTGTGCAGATTATTCCAGAGTTTGAAATAATTGGGCAATGTATTGGTAAATGCCTGTGGTGTTCGTCCATCTGGCATATCTGGCAACCATCGTTCAATGGTTTTGGCTTCGGATAAATACTCAAATAGCTGTGTTGCTTCGATCATGTATTGATCAATATGATCAAAGTCCTGAAGCAACGTATAGGCCCAGGAAGTAAACCGGTCAAATTGAATCTTAGGATCTGTTTCTCGGCAGGTATCAAACAGCAACCATAGTAACTGAATAGGATCAATCAGTTCTGCATCTGCTGTATGAGCTATAAAGTCATCAATGGGTTGTATGTTGGGAGACCAGACAGGCTGATCTGTTTGCATAGCCAAAGCTCTCTTAAAAAAATAACAGGCACGATTAGTAGGCAATACAACAACCACCTGCTCCAGATTAGCATGGTATTTAGTAAAGATATATTCTGCAGATTGCTCAAGAAACGTTTTATTCATTGACCTCACCCCCATCTCCTTAAAGCTAAGGAGAATTTTCGATATGCAAAGGAATTTAACTCAGGAAGAAATAAAATGCGAGTTTTTACAAAATTAGGCTTTATCTGCAAGATCTTTCCTGTTGACTTAACTATTTTATTTCACAGAACGCCTTTAGGATATTTCTTCTTCAGATACGCAAAATACTTCTTAAAGTCAGAGTTAAACTTTGTACGAAATTCTTCTTCAAATTGATTCTGTTTTGCCCGATATCGAATGTATTCCATAAAGAAAGTATTATTGGGCAAAGGTCCCTCCCACCCTAACGGATTGGGTTTCCCATTCACTGTTATTGTATCTTCTGACTGAATAATCTGACGAATAAGTCTGAATTTTAATGTGTCTTTTTGCTGAGTTGTTAGTTTATTGGTAAAAGTCTTATAAAGACTATCCAATTGTTGAGCTCCTCGTAAAATATGAGCGTAATGTTTTTCACGATATATTTTTCTGGATGTGTATTTGGTATACTCAGGAGATTCTTTTCCATATTTATGAATCAGAAAAAGCTTGGCTCCTTCGTCTCCTACAAAGTCTGCAAGGTTTTCATTATATTCTATATTATCTTTAACGAAGAGAGTACCATGAGTCAGTTCATGAATAATCAGATTGGACAGGCTACCTGGCTGACGATACAGCATGCTACTCAGAATAGGGTCTTTGAACCATCCCAATGTACTCCAACCTGCTGCTGTACCAATGTCTGTATCCAGGCCTTTTTCTTTCCAGATTTTTTCCTCTTTTACCGCCTTTAATGAATCGAAGAACCCTTTGTAAGGCATACTCCCCAGGAACGAGTACTCCCATTGGTGAGGCTTTAATTCATAAGGATCACAGGCTGTTACAACCCACATTAGCGTCTTACCCTGCTGGTCAAATAACGTGGTGTAGTTATCTGATTCGTTAATACCTAATGAATCTATTGCAAAGCTTCGTATCTCCTGTATAAGGGCTAGTTTTGTTTTCAATGAATCAGGAAACGTTTTATCCTGCATTACTTCAGTCATAGGGCGGGCATTCCAGACAATAGTTAATTGTCCTTTAAGTTGTCCTAATCCGTAAATGATTAATTGTAGATTCCATACAACCAGGATTAAAAGTATACCTACTAGAATAAGACCTGCTCTTTTTAATTTTCGTTTCACAGTTGTTAAAATTTATATAAACTCAGAAGCCTTTAGTCTAAAAAGATGTTATTTTTGAGTTAAAGATAAAAGATACTTTTGAATGCCTGAATGATAAAGTTGTTCTTATTTGAGAGACGGGAAAATATAGTCGCCAACTGAACGTTTTTATAGATAGAACGCCTTCTTTTTTTATTTGCGACAATTGTCTGATTATCAAAAATGTATATTTTATGTTAAAGTTTAATAATCATTTATAATTAAAAAATTATTTTACTTGATATTTGTATTATTAAAAATAATACATAACTTGCACTCGCAATAAGAAACTTTCACGATTAAAAGACCTATACAAATGGCAGAAAAAGATAAGTCAGATAAGTCAGCAGATGACAAACTAGCAAAACTTAAAGCTCTGCAAACCACCATTGAGAAGTTGGACAAGGCATACGGCAAGGGTACGGTGATGAAGCTGAGTGAGAATAAAATTATGGATATTGCTACAATTTCTACAGGCTCTATCGGTTTGGATATTGCTTTGGGAATTAGTGGAGTACCTCGCGGACGTATTGTTGAGATTTTTGGACCGGAATCTTCAGGGAAAACAACCCTGACAATGCATTGCATTGCTGAGGCTCAGAAAGCTGGTGGACTTGCTGCATTCATCGATGCAGAGCATGCTTTTGATCGTGTGTATGCTGAGAAACTAGGTATTGATGTTAGTAATCTATATATAGCTCAGCCAGATAATGGTGAGCAAGCGTTAGAAATTGCCGAGAACCTGATTAGCTCAGGAGCCATAGACATCATCGTTATTGACTCTGTTGCTGCATTGGTGCCCAGAGGTGAATTGGAAGGTGAAATGGGAGATAGCAAAATGGGTTTACAGGCTCGTTTGATGTCTCAGGCATTGAGAAAGCTGACTGGTACTATTAATAAGACAAATTGTTGCTGCATCTTTATTAACCAGTTGCGTGATAAGATTGGGGTTATGTTTGGTAGTCCGGAAACAACTACTGGTGGTAACGCATTGAAATTCTATGCTTCAGTTCGTATGGATATCCGTAGAATCGGACAGATTAAAGAAGGTGCTGATAATGTGATTGGTAACCGTACTAAGGTGAAGGTTGTGAAAAATAAACTGGCACCTCCTTTCAAAGTGGTAGAGTTTGATATTATGTATGGTGAAGGAATTTCTAAAATTGGTGAGATAATAGACTTGGGTGTTGAGCTTAGCATTATCAATAAATCTGGTTCTTGGTTTTCTTATGAAGGAAGCAAGATCGGACAAGGCCGTGATGCTGTGAAAAAGATGCTGGAAGACAATCCTGAACTAGCAGTAGAGATTGAAGGTAAAATTCGGAAGAAATTCAAAGAAGGTGCTGATGTAGCTGAGGAGCCTTTGACTCCGGAAGAGGCAAAAGAAGCGAAAGAGATAGTGGAAGACGAAGCATAATTAAAAAGAAGCCTCATTTCAGAATGAGGCTTCTTTTTTATGTGTAAAATACTAAACAGTAGCTTTACGCAATACTTCAGAAACTTTTGTAAGCATATCGTCATTAAAGTCAAGATGTGTCACAAAACGTATTTGTTCCTTGCCAAATGCCGAAGCCAGAATTCCATTGGCCTTTATATACGTAAGTAACTTTTGGGTGATTTCTGAAGAAGGTAATGTGAAAATAACAATGTTAGTCTGAACAGGTAGTATGGACGTAACATAAGGTAAATCATTTAGGGTTCTTTCAAGATCTCTGGCTCTTTGGTGATCTTCTTTCAGACGTGTTACATGATTATCTAAAGCATAAATGCCAGCCGCCGCCAGATAACCAGCTTGTCTCCACGCTCCTCCAAACACCTTTCGGATACGTTTTGCTTTTGCTATATGTGCTTTTGTCCCTACTAATACAGATCCAACAGGTGTACCCAAACCTTTAGAAAGGCAAATGGAAATTGTATCAAAATAACTTCCGATTTCTTTAGTTGTCTGGTTGGTTTCAACCAGTGCATTAAACAGTCTTGCTCCATCCATATGAAGTGGGAGCTTGTACTGTTTACAAACATTGTGTATCGCTGCTATTTGTTCTGTGGTATAATAGCACCCTCCCCCTTTGTTTACTGTATTTTCTATCTCTACCAATGCTGTATGAGGTAAGTGGATATCCTCTCCATTAATATTAGCGAGTACCTGATCTGCTGTAAATATTCCTCTCTGACCGTCGAGTAGACGAACTGAGGCACCAGAGTTAAAGGCAATACCGCCACCTTCATAATTGTAAATATGCGACAGTCTATCACAAATCACTTCATCTCCAGGCTGTGTGTGTACCTTGATCGCAATTTGATTAGTCATTGTTCCGGAAGGGCAGAATAAACCAGCTTCCATACCAAACAATTGTGCTGCCTTTTCTTCCAATGCATTTACAGTTGGATCTTCACCATACACATCATCGCCAACTGTGGCTGAAAACATAACCTCAAGCATTTCTTTTGTGGGATGTGTTACCGTATCACTTCGGAGGTCAATAAATTTTGTCATAGTTTGCTATGGTTTTAGTTTGGCAGATGTATATATTTCAGCTATTTTAATTTCCATCGGAACTGCATAATAATTTTTTTACTTTTGCTGCTTCAATTTTAGTAAAAAATCGTATATGAAAATTTCCCTTAACTGGCTTAAGCAATACATTGACCTTCCTGAGTCACCTGAAGAAATCGAAAAGCTCCTGACCCGGTCAGGATTGGAGGTGGAGCATATTGATGAAATACAGCCTATTCCAGGCGGATTACGTGGATTTGTTGTAGGAGAAGTGCTAACCTGTGAGCGATTTGAAGTAAAGGACAAAAAATTGAGTCTGACAACAGTAGATATTGGTACAGACACTCCTTCAACTATTGTTTGTGGTGCTGCTAATGTAGATGCAGGACAAAAGGTGATTGTTGCAACGATTGGCACTACCTTATACGATAAAGAAGGAAAACCTGTTTTTACCATTGATAAAAGAAAGGTATATGGACAGCCTTCTGAGGGGATGATTTGTGCAGAAGATGAAATAGGTATAGGAACATCACATGATGGGATACTGGTGTTACAGACAGACCTGCCTAATGGTACGCCCGCCGCAAAGTACTTCAATATAGAGCCAGATTATGTATTTGAGATTGGCCTGACACCTAACCGTGCAGATGCAGCTTCGCATATAGGGGTAGCTCGTGATTTGAAAGCATTACTGGATAGAGATCTGACTATGCCAGAAGTGTCTGGATTTGCAGATGTAAAAGACACAACGTTAGTTGAGGTAGTCGTTGAAAATAAAGAAGCATGTCCTCGTTTTTGTGGAGTTTCTATTGAGGGTGTTAAGATAGGGCCATCACCAGACTGGTTACGCAAGAGAATTGAGGCAATAGGATTGAACCCAATCAATAATGTAGTTGATGTGACTAACTTTATTTGTCATGAGTTAGGACAACCTATGCATGCTTATGATGCAGAGGCATTAGCTGGGAATAAGATCATTGTAAAAACATTACCAGAAGGAACTCCTTTTACAACATTAGATAAAGTAGAACGTAAGTTATCGGCAACAGATCTGATAATTTGTGATGCAGAAAAGCCTGTTGGCATTGCTGGTATAATGGGAGGGTTGGATTCCGGGATTAAAGATACAACTACCAACATATTTCTGGAAGTTGCTTATTTTTCTGCTGATTGGATTCGGAAGACTGGACAACGCCATGGGTTAAAAACAGACGCTTCGTTCCGCTTTGAACGTGGTACAGACCCTAATCTGAAGCTATATACATTACAACGTGCAGCTTTGCTGATTCTGGAAGTAGCTGGAGGCAAAATTGCTTCCTCTGTTACAGATTTCTATCCTGAACCGATTGGCAACTTTGAGTTTGCTGTTAGGTACAAAAATATCAATCGGTTGATTGGTAAAGAACTTGGAAATGCCTACATCCGGAAGACACTTGAATCTCTGGATATTCAGATTCTGGATGAAAACGAAGAAGGTTTCCGTGTGTCTGTGCCTCCCTATCGTGTAGATGTACAACGGGAAGCCGATATAGTAGAGGAGATCCTGCGGATTTATGGTATTGACAATATTGAACTGTCAGACAATCTGAATACAGACTTCCTGGCACAGTTTCCGGAACCAGATCCAAATACCTTACAAGCAAAAATTACTTCTCTGTTGGCATCCAAAGGATTTCATGAGATTCTAACCAATTCCCTGACCAAGCCATCCTATGTGCAGCAGTTTCCTGCTATAGCCAATGGGGAGAATGTAGAGATTCTGAATTATCTGAGTGAAGATTTGATGGTGATGCGTCAATCGTTGTTATTCTCAGGGCTGGAAGTGCTGGCTTATAATATTAACCGTCGTCAGAAAGATTTGAAAACCTTCGAGTTTGGTAAAATCTACTATAAGAAAGACGATAAGTATATAGAGAAGAAAAGGCTTTCTGTATTTATAACAGGTGATCAGCATACGGAGAGCTGGATTAGTAAAAGCCAGCCTGTTGCATTTCATGACCTGGCAGCTGTTGTATTACAACTGCTACATCGAATGCAGGTAAAGAATATTGACAGTGCAGAAACCGAAAATGCCATTTATTCCTATGGGTTGAGTTATCAGGTCAATAAACGGGAGATTGTATCATTAGGCTTATTGAAGCCGGGTGTCACAAAAGCAGCAGATATTAAAGTCCCTGTCTTTTATGCTGATATTGACTGGGAATATTTGCTGAAGCAATACAATCCAAAGGTCGTATTTGCTGAAATTCCGAAGTTTCCAGAGGTGCGTCGTGACCTGTCATTGGTAATTGATAAATCTCTTTCATTCAAGGAGATTAAAGCATTGGCAGAACGTACAGAGAAGAAACTTCTAAAAGCAGTAAATGTTTTTGACATATACGAAGGTCAAAACCTGGGAGAAGGTAAAAAATCCTATTCTGTAAGCTTTACACTTCAGGATGAGAGTCAGACATTGACAGATACAGTAATTGAAAAGACGATGCAGAAGTTGATTCAATTGTATGAAAAAGAACTGGGAGCCGAAATCAGAGGTAAATAGTTACCAAAATTCCGGGAGAATTCAATTTTAGAAGGATTCTTCCGGAAAATTTTATATATTACTAAAACAATACTCTTTCCACTGTAAGTAACCTATGGAACTCAAAGACCTGATTGCACAGTTTGATCTTTTGGAAAAACGGTTGCAGGAGGTACTGGCAGAAAAGAATGATCTGCGTCGTCAGTTAGAACGTGCAGATGAGGAGCGTGAACAACTGCGGGGACACGTACGTCAGCAAGCAGATCTAATAAAAAAATTACAAAAAAAGCAAGAAACCCTACAAAACAATTTTCAAAAACAATTTAATATTACTAAAATTGTAAATTCAATAGGTGCAGATGTTAAAGATACTGCAGAGTTGAAGGGAAAAATAGAAGCTTATATACAAGATATTGATAAATGTATTGCGTACCTGAGTCAATCGTAACGCAGCATGGATGAGGTTATTTCGATTAAGATAAAGATTTTAGATAAAGAATATCCACTGCGGATTCCTGCTGCTGAAGAAGAATTGTATCGTGCGGTAGGAAAAGAGCTAAATGAACGTTGCCGCGAGTTTCGGGAAAACTATGGGGCGCGGGCTGACAAGCAAGACATCCTTTCTATGGTAAGTTTTGTGGCCATGTTGGAAAAATTTAAACTCGAAGCCGAGAAAGACACATTACAGAATACAGTTACTCAAAAGATTGTATCATTACAAAATTTGCTCCATCCATCATAACGGATAGAGTTCTTCTATCATATCTCTCCTGCCTGTTTGTCTGCATTTGCATTTAAAGACAGCATAAGGGTACATAGAGTGTACCTGTTGGTGCTTTACATGTGGTCTACGTTTCACTTAAAGACAAAAGGAAAATGTCTAATACAAATTTTTTGATTCTCTCATTGGTAGTTGAGGTAGTCATCGGGGTTATAGTTTGGTTAGTCCTGTTTCGGATCTTTGCTAAGAAATCTCTGAAAAGACGTGAAGAAGAGATTGACGAAAAAGCACGCCTGATCATAAAGGAGGCGGAAATCCATGCAGAGACTATCAAGAAGGATAAGATACTGGAAGCAAAAGAAAACTTTTTGAAACTCAGAACGGAGTTTGAAGAGGAATCAAATAAGAAAAAGCAGATTATTATTACGAATGAAGGTAAGCTAAAACAGCGTGAGCAAAATCTGGTGCAAAAGGAACAAGCTGTTTCTAAAGCACTGGAACAGACTAAACGCAAGGAAGACGAACTGGATAAGCTAAAAACAGATTTAGCCGAACAGCTTGAAGTTGCCACAAAAAAGCGTGATGAGGCTGAAAAAATGCGTTCATCACAAATTGAGCAATTGGAGAAAATCGCCAATCTAAAAGCGGAAGATGCCAGAAATCAGTTGATTGAAACACTGAAAAGTGAAGCTGAGTCAAAAGCATCTACGTATGTGAAAAATATTGTGGAGGAGGCTAAGCTGACTGCTACAAAAGAAGCCAAGAAGATAGTCATAGAAACTATTCAACGTACTGCGGCTGAACAAGCTATAGAGAATGCCGTATCCATATTCAACATTGAGTCGGATGATGTAAAAGGAAAAATCATTGGTCGGGAAGGTCGCAATATTCGTGCATTGGAAGCTGCTACCGGAGTAGAGATTATTGTAGACGATACGCCTGAAGCAATCATTATATCTGGTTTTGATCCGGTGCGTCGTGAAATTGCTCGTCTGTCATTGCATCGCTTGGTGCAGGATGGACGTATTCACCCTGCCCGGATTGAGGAGATTGTAACAAAGACAACCAAGAGTATTGAAGAAGAGATCGTTGAAATTGGCGAACGGACTGTAATAGATTTAGGTATTCATGGTATACATCCGGAATTGATTAAGCTGATTGGCCGGATGCGTTTCCGTTCTTCTTATGGACAGAACCTGCTTCAGCACTCACGTGAGGTTGCTAAGTTGTGTGCAACAATGGCTGCTGAACTAGGGTTAAATGCGAAGATGGCTAAACGTGCCGGATTACTACATGATATTGGTAAAGTATGGCCAGAAGAACCTGAGTTGCCACATGCTATCTTAGGTATGGAACTGGCTCAGAAATACAAGGAACATCCGGATGTATGTAATGCGATAGGTGCTCACCACGATGAAATTGAGATGACTGCTATGATATCACCTGTCATACAAGCCTGTGATGCTATCTCTGGTTCTCGTCCTGGTGCACGTCGTGAAGTAATGGAATCATATATCAAACGTCTGAAGGAACTGGAAGAGCTGGCTGTGAGTTTCGACGGCGTTCAAAAATGTTTTGCGATTCAGGCAGGTCGTGAATTACGTGTTATGGTAGATGCTGAAAATGTGACAGATGATAAAGCAAATAACCTGTCATTTGAGATAGCCCAGAAGATTGAAAAGGATATGCAATATCCGGGGCAGATTAAAGTTACGGTGATTCGGGAGATGCGTTCTGTAAATTACGCGAAGTAATTATCTGAAAAAACAAAAAAGCCCTTCTCAACTTTAGAAGGGCTTTTTTGTTTCTGTTGGTTTTGCCTAATTTGTCAGTTATGATACACACCATTAAAATAGAAAATTTTAAATCAATCCGGAAGGTAGATATCAAGCTTAATCCAATCAATATATTAATTGGTGCAAATGGAGCTGGTAAGAGTAATTTTATTGGCTTTTTCAAATTGTTGAATCAACTCTATTTACAAGGTTTGCAATCATATGTGTCTCAGAATGGTGGTGCTGATAACCTACTTTATTTTGGGAGAAAGCGCTCTCCTTTCTTAAGTGGAAGTGTTGTATTTCACAATGATAAACAGGAACTAACTAATAAATATAATTTTACACTTAAGTCTGATACAAAAAATAGCCTCTTCTTAGAGCAAGAAAAAAGTGGATACAACCCAGTCATGGTCGGAAGAAATATCTTCCGACTTTTTTATTTATTGGCAACAAAATACAAGAGTGATAGAATATGGCTAACTTACTTATATAGAGTATGTTCATCAAAGTAAGGCTTTATCTGTA